>NZ_MUYZ01000071.1:0-25034 GCF_003013775.1 Micromonospora sp. MH33 | reverse complement strand
GCTGGTCCTCTGCTTCGGTGTGGCCGGGCCGAACTACGGCGGGGCCTGGGCCGCCGGGGCGTTCACCGTGCTCGGGGCGATCGCCGGCACGGCGGCCGTCGTGGCGGGGCTGCTGGCCCGGCGGCAGATCCGGCGGCCGGCGCCGCCGCCGGCGGTCCGGTTCACCGGGCGCGGCCTGGCCGTGGCGGGGCTCAGCTGCGGGGGAGTGGGTCTGCTGGTCAGCCTGGGCGGGCTCGCGCTGGCCCTGGTGGTGCAGATCACGTGATCCCCGCCGTCCGGGCGGGCGGCGTCCTGACCAGCTGCGACCGGTATGCCCCGATGCTCGGCCTGCGGGCGGAACCGGGGCCGCCCGGCCGAGCCCTGGAGAAGCCGGTACACTTGTCACCGTAGGTGCCCATCTCGGGCGGGCGGGCACGACGCGATCGGCCGGCGGACCGCGAAGCGGTTCTCCCGGACCGCTCCGTTTTGACCTGCGCGCCTGTGGTAGGTACTCTTTCCCCTTGTGCCCGGGCCAGCCCGGGCAATGCGTGCGTGCGCCGGAACCGGTCACCCGGTGATCGCGCGGCCGCACGACAGAGCCCCAAGACCTGGCGCCGGTAGTCTCCTGCGCCGGTGACAGAAACCCGGTGCGACGCGCGAGCGACCGCACCGGACCGTGACTCGGGCGACACGCCCGACCGCGGGTGCTGGGACCCCCGTCAGGTGGCCCTGGTTGAAATGTAGGAGAGCCGTCCATCCGGCCGGCTAGAGCAGACGGCGCGGTCGCCTCGCAGCGGCCGAAGGGAGCGGAGAAACCCGGTGCCCACCATTCAGCAGCTGGTCCGAAAGGGCCGTCAGGCCAAGACGACCAAGACCAAGACCCCGGCGCTCAAGGGGTCTCCCCAGCGGCGCGGCGTGTGCACCCGCGTGTACACCACCACCCCCAAGAAGCCGAACTCGGCGCTGCGCAAGGTCGCTCGTGTCAAGCTCAGCAGCCAGATCGAGGTGACCGCCTACATCCCGGGCGTCGGCCACAACCTGCAGGAGCACTCGATCGTGCTCGTCCGCGGCGGCCGTGTGAAGGACCTCCCCGGCGTGCGGTACAAGATCGTTCGCGGCTCGCTGGACACCCAGGGTGTCCGCAACCGCAAGCAGGCTCGCAGCCGTTACGGCGCGAAGAAGGAGAAGAGCTGACATGCCGCGTAAGGGACCCGCTCCGCGGAAGCCGCTGGTCGCTGACCCGGTGTACAACTCGCCGCTGGTCACCCAGCTGGTGAACAAGATCCTGATGCGCGGCAAGCGTCAGCTCGCCGAGCGCATCGTGTACGCCGCCCTGGAGGGGTGCCGCGAGAAGAGCGGCACCGACCCGGTCGTCACGCTCAAGCGCGCGATGGACAACGTCAAGCCCACCCTCGAGGTGCGCAGCCGCCGGGTCGGTGGCGCCACCTACCAGGTGCCGGTCGAGGTCCGTCCGGCCCGCGCGACCACCCTCGGCCTGCGCTGGCTGGTGACGTACTCCAAGGCCCGTCGCGAGAAGACCATGGTCGAGCGGCTGATGAACGAGCTGCTGGACGCGAGCAACGGCCTCGGTGCCGCCGTCAAGCGGCGCGAGGACACGCACAAGATGGCCGAGTCCAACAAGGCCTTCGCGCACTACCGCTGGTAACACCCTGGTTCCGGCGCCCACGAGGCGCCGGAACCGCCACCAGTTGTGTCTAGACGACGATAAGTAGGGATTGAAGTGGCCGCCGCAGACGCGCTCGCCAACGTACGCAACATCGGCATCATGGCGCACATCGATGCCGGTAAGACCACGACCACCGAGCGGATCCTGTTCTACACCGGTATCACGTACAAGATCGGTGAGGTCCACGAGGGCGCTGCCGTCATGGACTGGATGGAGCAGGAGCAGGAGCGTGGCATCACCATCACCTCCGCTGCTACCAAGTGTGAGTGGAAGGGCCACACGATCCAGATCATCGACACGCCCGGTCACGTCGACTTCACGGTCGAGGTCGAGCGGTCGTTGCGGGTGCTGGACGGTGCGGTCGCGGTCTACGACGGTGTCGCCGGCGTGGAGCCGCAGACGGAGAACGTCTGGCGGCAGGCCGACAAGTACCACGTCCCGCGGATGTGCTTCGTCAACAAGCTCGACCGGACCGGTGCCGACTTCTTCCGCTGCGTGCAGATGATGATCGACCGGCTCAACGCCACCCCGCTGGTGCTCCAGATCCCGATCGGGCTCGAGGGCGACCACATCGGTGTCGTCGACCTGATCAACATGCGGGCGCTCACCTGGCGCGGGGAGACCCAGAAGGGTGAGGACTACGCGATCGAGGAGATCCCGGCCGACCTGGCCGACTCCGCGGCCGAGTGGCGCGAGAAGCTCATGGAGACCCTGGCCGACGTCGACGACTCGGTGATGGAGAAGTACCTGGAGGGCGAGGAGATCTCCGTCGAGGAGATCAAGGCCGCCATCCGGCGCGCCACCATCGCCAGCAAGGCCAACCCGGTGCTGTGCGGCTCGGCGTTCAAGAACAAGGGCGTGCAGCCCATGCTCGACGCCGTGGTCGACTTCCTGCCGTCGCCGCTGGACGTCCCGGCCATCGAGGGCACCGCCACCGACGGCGAGACGCCGATGCAGCGGAAGCCGTCGAAGTCCGAGCCGTTCTCGGGCCTGGCCTTCAAGATCCAGACCGACAAGCACCTCGGCAAGCTCACCTACGTCCGGGTCTACTCGGGTGTGGTCGAGACCGGTACCCAGGTGGTCAACTCCACCAAGGACCGCAAGGAGCGGATCGGCAAGATCTACCAGATGCACGCCAACAAGCGGGAAGAGCGCGGCTCGGCCCAGGCTGGCGACATCATCGCGGTGCAGGGTCTCAAGCAGACCACCACCGGCGACACGCTCTGCGACCCGGCCAACCCGGTCATCCTGGAGTCGATGACCTTCCCGGAGCCGGTCATCGAGGTCGCGATCGAGCCGAAGACCAAGGCCGACCAGGAGAAGCTCAGCACCGCCATCCAGCGGCTGGCCGAGGAGGACCCGACCTTCCGCGTCAAGCTGGACGAGGAGACCGGTCAGACGGTCATCTCCGGCATGGGCGAGCTGCACCTGGACATCCTGGTCGACCGGATGCGCCGCGAGTTCAACGTCGAGGCGAACATCGGTAAGCCGCAGGTGGCGTACCGCGAGACGATCCGCCGCAAGGTGGAGAAGATCGAGTACACCCACAAGAAGCAGACCGGTGGCTCCGGCCAGTACGCCCGCGTGATCGTGAGCATCGAGCCGCTGCCGCTGGACAACGACTCGCCGACCTACGAGTTCGCGAACGCCGTCACCGGTGGCCGTATCCCCCGGGAGTTCATCCCGTCGGTGGACGCGGGCGCCCAGGACGCCATGCAGTACGGCATCCTCGCCGGCTTCCCGCTGGTGGGTGTCAAGCTGACGCTGCTGGACGGCCAGTACCACGAGGTCGACTCGTCGGAAATGGCATTCAAGATCGCCGGCTCGATGGTGATGAAGGAGGCGGCCCGCAAGGCCGATCCCGCACTGCTCGAGCCGATGATGGCCGTTGAGGTCACCACCCCTGAGGAGAACATGGGTGACGTCATCGGCGACCTCAACTCCCGGCGGGGCATCATCCAGGCGATGGAGGAGCGCAGCGGCGCCCGCATCGTCCGGGCTCTGGTGCCGTTGTCGGAGATGTTCGGCTACGTCGGCGACCTGCGGTCGAAGACCCAGGGCCGGGCTAGCTACAGCATGCAGTTCGACTCCTACGCCGAGGTTCCGCAGAGCGTGGCGAAGGAGATCATCGCCAAGGCGACGGGTGAGTGACGCTCACCTGAGCTGATCGGATGATTCGGGGCGGTCGCGGGAGGGTTCTCCCGCCCGCGACCACCTCGGTCGGGTTGTGTGAATCCGGGCCTGTAGGCTTCATCGCCGCAGAACCCACCAAGGCTCTCCGGCCGTCAAGGTCGGAAAGGCTGTCGACAGAGTCCTAAGCGCCGACCCGGCGCACCGGGGCGAACGAACCAAGAAAGTCCACAGGAGGACACCAGTGGCGAAGGCGAAGTTCGAGCGGACTAAGCCGCACGTCAACATCGGCACCATTGGTCACATCGACCACGGTAAGACGACGCTGACGGCGGCCATCACCAAGGTCCTGCACGACCAGTTCCCGGACCTCAACCCGTACACGCCGTTCGACGAGATCGACAAGGCGCCGGAGGAGAAGGCCCGCGGCATCACGATCTCCATCGCGCACGTCGAGTACCAGACCGAGGCGCGTCACTACGCGCACGTCGACTGCCCCGGTCACGCCGACTACATCAAGAACATGATCACCGGTGCCGCCCAGATGGACGGCGCGATCCTGGTGGTGGCGGCGACCGACGGCCCGATGCCGCAGACCCGCGAGCACGTGCTGCTGGCCCGTCAGGTCGGTGTGCCGTACATCGTCGTGGCGCTCAACAAGAGCGACATGGTCGACGACGAGGAGCTCCTGGAGCTCGTCGAGCTCGAGGTCCGCGAGCTGCTCTCGTCGCAGGAGTACCCGGGTGACGACCTGCCGGTCGTCCGGGTCTCGGCGCTGAAGGCCCTCGAGGGTGACCCCGAGTGGACCGGCAAGCTCATGGACCTCATGAACGCCGTCGACACCGCGATCCCGCAGCCGGAGCGCGAGACCGAGAAGCCGTTCCTCATGCCGATCGAGGACGTGTTCACGATCACCGGTCGTGGCACCGTCGTCACCGGTCGCGCCGAGCGCGGCATCCTCAAGCCGAACGAGGAGGTGGAGATCGTCGGCATCCGCGAGAAGTCGCAGAAGACGGTCTGCACCGGCATCGAGATGTTCCGCAAGCTGCTCGACGAGGCCCGGGCCGGCGAGAACGTCGGTCTGCTCCTCCGCGGCATCAAGCGCGAGGACGTCGAGCGCGGCATGGTGGTCATCAAGCCGGGCACCACGACCCCGCACACGGAGTTCGAGGCGACGGTCTACATCCTCTCCAAGGAGGAGGGCGGCCGGCACACCCCGTTCTTCCAGAACTACCGTCCGCAGTTCTACTTCCGGACCACGGACGTCACCGGCGTCGTCACGCTGCCCGAGGGCACCGAGATGGTCATGCCGGGCGACAACACCACGATGACCGTGAAGCTGATCCAGCCCATCGCGATGGAGGAGAACCTCAAGTTCGCGATTCGGGAGGGTGGCCGTACGGTCGGCGCTGGTCGCGTCACCAAGATCATCAAGTGAGCTGGGTAACCCCGATTAGCGTCGCCGCCGGTCGTGCGGCATACTAGTCAGGTTGCGTAACGACGGTCGGTCGCCCGCGTCCGGTTAACGCTGGACCTCCGGGAGGCAGACAGTCTCGCGTAGGGTGGTTGATCGCCCCAGGCGGTCAACCACCCTCGCGCGGCGTCCAGGTCGCGGTCACCGCGATCGGCGCCTTGACCCACCGCGTGGTCGGAAATCGCTCCGGAGTCCCGGGGCGGAGCCTGGCCCACGGGCGCGACACGCCCGACCGCGGGGGTCGGCGAAGTGGGCCTGTACCAGCCGGTACAGGCGCCCGCAACACAGCGGCATCGAGAGAAGGAACAGAAGCCACCATGGCGGGACAGAAGATCCGCATCCGGCTCAAGGCCTATGACCACGAGGTCGTCGACTCCTCGGCTCGGAAGATCGTCGAGACGGTGACGCGTACCGGGGCGCAGGTCGCTGGCCCGGTGCCGCTGCCCACGGAGATCAACCGTTTCTGCGTTATCCGCTCGCCGCACAAGTACAAGGACTCGCGCGAGCACTTCGAGATGCGCACGCACAAGCGTCTGATCGACATCATCGACCCGACCCCGAAGACGGTCGACTCGCTCATGCGCCTCGACCTGCCGGCTGGCGTCGACATCGAGATCAAGCTGTAGGGACCGGACAAATGGACAGGCAAGTCAAGGGGATCCTGGGCGCAAAGCTCGGCATGACCCAGGTCTGGGACAACAACCGCGTTGTTCCCGTGACCGTGGTTCAGGCCGGCCCGTGCGTCGTGAGCCAGGTTCGTAGCGCCGACAAGGACGGTTACTCCGCGGTCCAGCTGGCGTACGGGGCCATCGACCCGCGCAAGGTCAAGAAGCCGATCGCCGGGCACTACGCCAAGGCGGAGGTCGCGCCGCGCCGGCACATCGTCGAGCTGCGCACCGCGGACGCCGCGGACTACTCGCCGGGCCAGGAGGTCACGGTCGAGGAGTTCCCGGCCGGCGTGACCATCGACGTCACCGGCAAGACCAAGGGCAAGGGCTACGCCGGCCCGATGAAGCGGCACGGCTTCCACGGTCTGCGCGCCAGCCACGGTGTGGAGCGCAAGCACCGCTCGCCGGGCTCGATCGGCGCCTGCGCGACCCCGGGTCGCGTCTTCAAGGGCACCCGGATGGCGGGTCGGATGGGTGGCGTTCGCTACACCGTCCAGAACCTGACCGTCCAGGCGGTGGACACCGAGAACAACCTCCTGCTCGTCCGCGGCGCCATCCCTGGCCCCAAGGGCGCGCTGGTCCTGGTCCGTACCGCGGCCAAGACCAAGGTGAAGAAGGGCGGTGCGGCCAAGTGACCACCGTTGACGTCCTCAACGTCGAAGGCGCCAAGAGCAGCTCCGTCGAGCTGCCGGCCGACATCTTCGACGTCCAGGCCAACATCCCGCTGATGCACCAGGTCGTGGTGGCTCAGCTGGCCGCGGCCCGGCAGGGCACGCACAAGGCCAAGACCCGCGGCGAGGTCTCCGGTGGAGGCAGGAAGCCGTACAAGCAGAAGGGCACCGGTCGTGCCCGCCAGGGCTCGACCCGCGCGCCGCAGTTCGCCGGCGGTGGCGTGGTCCACGGCCCGGTGCCGCGCGACTACAGCCAGCGCACCCCGAAGAAGATGAAGGCCGCCGCCCTGCGTGGCGCCCTCTCCGACCGGGCCCGCGCCGGCCGCGTGCACGTCGTCGAGGCGTTCGTCTCCGGCGAGAAGCCGTCGACCAAGGCCGCGCTGACCACGCTGACGAAGCTGACCGAGGCCCGTCGGGTCCTGGTCGTGCTGAGCAGCACCGACGAGCTGAACTGGGTGTCGCTGCGGAACCTGCGCAACACGCGGGACAGCCGGGTGCACCTGATCGAGGCCGGCCAGCTCAACACCTACGACGTGCTGGTGGCCGACGACGTGGTCTTCACGAAGGAGGCCCTGGACGAGTTCCTGGGCGTTCCCGCCGAGACCACCGAGGAGGGTGGCAAGTGAGCACGATCGCCGATCCGCGCGACATCATCGTCGCTCCGGTCGTCTCGGAGAAGAGCTACAGCGAGCTGAACCGGAACTGGTACACCTTCCTGGTGCACCCGGACGCCAACAAGACCGAGATCAAGATCGCTATCCAGCAGATCTTCAACGTCCGCGTCCTGACGGTCAACACGCTCAACCGCGAGGGCAAGCGCAAGCGCACCAAGACCGGCTTCGGTCAGCGCAAGTCCACCAAGCGGGCGATCGTGAAGCTGGCTGACGGTGACCGTATCGAGGCCTTCGGCGGCCCGGTCAGCTGAGGGGTGTAGACAATGGCTATCCGTAAGTACAAGCCGACGACGCCGGGCCGGCGTGGCTCGAGCGTTGCCGACTTCGCCGAGATCACCCGGTCGACGCCCGAGAAGTCGCTGCTGGCTCCGCTGCCGAAGAAGGGCGGACGCAACGCCCACGGCCGGATCACCACCCGGCACCACGGTGGCGGCCACAAGCGGCAGTACCGGCTGATCGACTTCAAGCGGGTCGACAAGGACGGCGTGCCGGCGAAGGTCGCGCACATCGAGTACGACCCGAACCGCACCGCGCGCATCGCGCTGCTGCACTACGCCGACGGCGAGAAGCGCTACATCATCGCGCCGAAGGACCTGAAGCAGGGCGACCGGGTGGAGTCGGGGCCGAGCGCCGACATCAAGCCGGGCAACAACCTGCCGCTGCGCAACATCCCGGTCGGTACCACCATCCACAACGTGGAGCTGCGTCCGGGCGGCGGCGCCAAGCTGGCCCGTTCGGCCGGCGTCGGCATCCAGCTGCTCGGCCGTGAGGGCGCGTACGCGACCCTCCGCATGCCGTCCGGTGAGATCCGGCGTGTCGACGTGCGCTGCCGCGCCAGCGTCGGCGAGATCGGCAACGCCGACCAGTCGAACATCAACTGGGGTAAGGCCGGCCGGATGCGGTGGAAGGGCAAGCGCCCGACCGTCCGTGGTGTGGCCATGAACCCGGTCGACCACCCGCACGGTGGTGGTGAGGGTAAGACCTCCGGTGGTCGCCACCCGGTCAACCCGCAGGGTAAGCCCGAGGGCCGCACCCGTCGTAAGGGCCAGCCGAGCGACCGGCTGATCGTCCGCCGCCGCTACGCCACGCGTAAGCGCGGCTGAGGGAGATAAGACATGCCTCGCAGCCTGAAGAAGGGCCCGTTCGTCGACGACCACCTGCTCAAGAAGGTGGAGACGCAGAACGACAAGGGCTCGAAGAACGTCATCAAGACCTGGTCGCGCCGCTCGACGATCATCCCGGAGATGCTGGGTCACACGATCGCCGTGCACGACGGACGTAAGCACGTCCCGGTCTTCGTGACCGAGGCCATGGTCGGGCACAAGCTCGGCGAGTTCGCGCTGACCCGCACGTTCAAGGGTCACGAGAAGGACGACCGGAAGAGCCGCCGGCGCTGACGCCGCGGGCATACGGATAGAGGAACAAGGGGTTACAGCGATGCCAGGAAAGGGCGACGCTCCGGTGCTTCCGGGCGCGCGGGCGGTTGCGCGGCACGTGCGCATCTCGCCGATGAAGGCGCGCCGGGTGGTCAACCTCGTCCGCGGCCTGCCCGCGAAGGAGGCGCTCACGGTGCTGCAGTTCGCGCCGCAGGCTGCGAGCGAGCAGGTGTACAAGGTGCTCGCGAGCGCGATCGCCAACGCGGAGAACAACGAGCGGCTGGACCCCGACGCGCTGCTCGTCAGCGAGGCGTTCGTCGACGAGGGCCCGACGATGAAGCGGTTCCGACCGCGGGCGCAGGGCCGGGCGTACCGGATCCGCAAGCGGACCTGCCACATCACCGTGGCGGTCGAGGCGGTCGCGCCGGCCGCGCCGAAGAAGTCGGCGAAGAAGGCCGCCCCGGCCAAGCAGGCCGAGGCCGCTGAGGGGCAGAGCACGACGGAAGGTGCCGAGTAATGGGTCAGAAGGTTCACCCCACTGGGTTCCGGCTCGGCATCTCGACCGACTGGAAGTCCCGCTGGTTCGCGGACAAGCTCTACAAGGACTACATCGGCGAGGATGTCAAGATCCGCCGGATGATGTCCAAGGGCCTCGAGCGCGCCGGCATCTCCAAGGTCGACATCGAGCGCACCCGGGACCGGGTCCGCGTCGACATCCACACCGCCCGGCCGGGCATCGTCATCGGCCGTAAGGGTGCGGAGGCCGACCGGATCCGCGGCGAGCTGGAGAAGCTCACCGGCAAGCAGGTCCAGCTGAACATCATCGAGGTGAAGAGCCCCGAGTCGGACGCGCAGCTGGTCGCCCAGGGCGTCGCCGAGCAGCTGTCCAGCCGGGTCAGCTTCCGTCGGGCCATGCGCAAGGCGATGCAGTCCGCGATGAAGAACCCGGTCTGCAAGGGCATCCGGGTGCAGGTCTCGGGCCGTCTCGGCGGCGCCGAGATGAGCCGGACCGAGTTCTACCGCGAGGGCCGGGTCCCGCTGCACACGCTGCGGGCCAACATCGAGTACGGCTTCTTCGAGGCCCGTACCACCTTCGGCCGGATCGGCGTGAAGGTCTGGATCTACAAGGGCGACGCCGTCCCGGGCCGGGAGGCTCCGGCCGAGGCCGGTCCGTCCCGCCCGCGCCGTGACCGCGGTGACCGCCCCGAGCGGCCGCGCCGTGGCCGGTCGGGTTCGTCGGGCACGACCGCCGGTGGCACCGAGGCCGGCCGGGCTGCCGCGACCACCATCGCGCAGCAGGCTGAGACGCCGAGCGGCGAGCCGGTTGACGCCGGCGCCGTCGCCGCGGCCGCCACCCAGCCGGCAGAAACGCAGCAGGAGGGCTGACAGATGCTGATGCCGCGCAAGCCCCCGAAGGGCTTCCGCAAGCCGCACCACCCGGACCGCCACGGCGCGTCCAAGGGTGGTAACCGGGTGGTGTTCGGCGAGTTCGGGATCCAGGCTCTCGAGCCGGCGTACGTGACCAACCGCCAGATCGAGTCGGCGCGTATCGCGATGACCCGCCACATCAAGCGTGGCGGCAAGGTCTGGATCACGATCTTCCCGGACCAGGCCCTCACCAAGAAGCCGGCCGAAACCCGGATGGGTTCCGGTAAGGGTTCGCCGGAGTGGTGGGTCGCCAACGTCAAGCCGGGGCGGGTCCTCTTCGAGATGTCCTTCCCCAACGAGCAGATCGCGCGAGAGGCGATGCGTCGCGCGATCCACAAGCTCCCGATGAAGTGCCGCATTGTTACGCGCGAAGTGGGTGAATCCTGATGGCAGCTGGCGTCAAGCCTTCCGAGCTGCGTGAGCTCTCCGAGGAGGAGCTGGTCACGAAGCTGCGCGAGGCCAAGGCGGAGCTGTTCAACCTCCGCGTGCAGGCCGCAACCGGGCAGCTGGACAACAACCGGCGGCTGCAGGTCATCCGTCGGGAGATCGCCCGGATCTACACGATCATGCGTGAGCGCGAGCTGGGTCTCTCGGCCGCGCCGACTGAGGTGACTGCATCATGAGCGAGAACACCACCACCACCACCACCGCCGCCGCCGCGCGGGCCCGCCGCAAGGTGCGTGAGGGCCTCGTGGTCAGCGACAAGATGGAAAAGACCGTCGTGGTCGAGGTCGAGGACCGGGTCAAGCACGCGCTGTACGGCAAGATCATGCGCCGGACCAGCAAGCTGAAGGTCCACGACGAGCAGAACTCGGCCGGCATCGGCGACCGGGTCCTGATCATGGAGACCCGCCCGCTCTCCGCCACCAAGCGGTGGCGGATCGTGGAGATCCTCGAGAAGGCCAAGTAGCGAAGGCTCGAGCTCGGCCGGGTTCGGTCGGGCGCAGGTTCCGCCAGGCTCCGGCCGCCCCCGGGCGGCCGGAGAACCGGCAGACATAGGAGATAGACGTGATTCAGCAGGAGTCGCGACTGCGCGTCGCCGACAACACGGGTGCCAGGGAGATCCTGTGCATCCGGGTTCTCGGTGGCTCCGGTCGGCGCTACGCGAGCATCGGCGACGTCATCGTGGCCACGGTCAAGGACGCGATCCCCGGTGCCGGTGTGAAGAAGGGCGACGTCGTCAAGGCCGTCGTCGTTCGCACCGCCAAGGAGAAGCGGCGGCCGGACGGCTCGTACATCCGCTTCGACGAGAACGCCGCCGTCATCATCAAGGACGGTGGGGACCCGCGCGGTACCCGCATCTTCGGCCCGGTGGGCCGCGAGCTGCGGGACAAGCGGTTCATGAAGATCATCTCTCTCGCGCCGGAGGTGTTGTGACCGTGAAGGTCAAGAAGGGCGACACGGTCGTCGTCATCGCCGGCAAGGACAAGGGTGCCAAGGGCAAGGTCATCGCGGCCTACCCGCGGCAGGACAAGATCCTCGTCGAGGGCGTGAACCGGGTCAAGAAGCACACCCGCATCAGCACCACCCAGCGTGGCGCCAAGACCGGTGGCATCGTCACCCAGGAGGCCCCGATCCACGTCTCGAACGTGCAGGTCCTGGACTCCGACGGCAAGCCGACCCGGGTCGGTTACCGGATCGACGACAACGGCCAGAAGGTCCGCATCGCGCGTAGCACCGGTAAGGACCTCTGATGACCACGGCTACCGAAACCAAGACCCTGCCGCGCCTCAAGGAGCGGTACCGCAACGAGGTCGTGGCGAAGCTGCAGGAGCAGTACAGCTACGGCAACCCCATGCAGGTGCCCGGGCTCGTCAAGATCGTCGTCAACATGGGTGTCGGCGAGGCTGCTCGCGACGCCAAGCTGATCGACGGTGCGGTCCGCGACCTCGCCACCATCACCGGCCAGAAGCCGCTGGTGCGGCGGGCCACCAAGTCCATCGCGCAGTTCAAGCTCCGCGAGGGCATGCCGATCGGCGCGAAGGTCACCCTGCGCGGCGACCGGATGTGGGAGTTCCTGGACCGGCTGCTCTCGATCGCGCTGCCGCGTATCCGTGACTTCCGCGGCCTGGACGGGCGCAAGCTCGACGGCCACGGCAACTACACGTTCGGTCTGACCGAGCAGTCGGTGTTCCACGAGATCGACCAGGACAAGATCGATCGCCAGCGGGGCATGGACATCACGGTGGTCACGACCGCCACGACCGACGACGAGGGCCGGGCGCTGCTCAAGCTCCTGGGCTTCCCGTTCAAGGAGAACTGAGATGGCCAAGAAGGCGCTGATCCTCAAGGCGGCCGCGAAGCCGAAGTTCTCGGTTCGCGCGTACACCCGCTGCCAGCGGTGCGGGCGTCCGAAGGCGGTCTACCGCAAGTTCGGTCTCTGCCGGGTGTGCATCCGGGAGATGGCCCACCGCGGTGAGCTGCCCGGCGTGTCCAAGGCTTCCTGGTAATAGCCCGGCGCGCTTCGCGCGTCAGCTGAACTGTCTCTTCGCCGTAGGCCCCGGGCCTGGCCCGGGGAACCCCGGCGAGAAAGGTTGACGAATTTCATGACGATGACCGACCCGATCGCAGACATGCTCACGCGTCTGCGTAACGCCAACCAGGCGTACCACGACCGGGTGACGATGCCCTACTCGAAGATCAAGGCGAACATCGCCGAGGTCCTCAAGGCCGAGGGTTACATCGCCACCTGGTCGGTCGAGGAGCCCGAGGAGGGCGCCGTCGGCAAGCGACTGGTCGTCGAGCTGAAGTACGGCCAGAACCGGGAGCGGAGCCTGGCCGGCATCAAGCGCGTGTCCAAGCCCGGTCTCCGGGTGTACGCCAAGTCGGACGGGCTCCCGCGGGTGCTCGGCGGGCTGGGCGTGGCGATCATTTCGACGTCCCAGGGGCTGCTCACCGACCGGCAGGCCCGCAAGCGGAGCGTTGGCGGGGAAGTCCTCGCCTTCGTCTGGTAACGGGAGACAGGTAGAAATGTCGCGTATTGGACGTAAGTCGATCCCGGTGCCAGCCGGCGTCGACATCACCATCGACGGCCAGACCGTCAAGGTCAAGGGCCCCAAGGGCGAGCTGAGCCACGTACTGGCCGAGCCGATCACGGCGGAGCGGGGCGAGGACGGCGCGCTGCACGTCAACCGGCCCAACGACGAGCGCAAGGCCAAGGAGCTGCACGGCCTGAGCCGTACGCTGGTGGCCAACATGATCGTCGGGGTGACCGAGGGCTACCGCAAGAGCCTCGAGATCGCCGGTACCGGTTACCGCGTGACCGCCAAGGGCAAGGACCTCGAGTTCGCGCTCGGGTTCTCGCACCCGGTGCTGGTCCCGGCCCCGGACGGCATCACCTTCACGGTGGAGAGGCCGACCCTGTTCCACGTGGCCGGCATCGACAAGCAGCAGGTCGGCGAGGTTGCCGCCAACATCCGGAAGATCCGCCCGCCGGAGCCCTACAAGGGCAAGGGCGTGAAGTACCAGGGCGAGGTCATCCGCCGCAAGGCTGGAAAGGCAGGTAAGAAGTGAGCGCCACGCTGCTCAAGCGCCGCCGCGGCGTCGCCGCCAAGCGTGCCGTCGGGCGTGCGCGCCGGCACTTCCGGGTCCGCAAGAACGTCAGCGGCACCACCGAGCGTCCCCGCCTGGTCGTCACCCGCTCCCTGCGGCACATGGTCGCCCAGATCGTGGACGACACCAAGGGTCACACCCTGGCGTCGGCCTCGACCATGGACGCCTCGCTGCGCGGCGCCGAGGGCGACAAGAGCGCCCTGGCCGGCAAGGTCGGCGCCCTGCTCGCCGAGCGGGCCAAGGCCGCCGGCGTCTCGAAGGTCGTCTTCGACCGCGGTGGCAACCGGTACGCGGGGCGGGTCGCCGCGCTTGCCGACGCCGCCCGCGAAGCCGGGCTCGAGTTCTAGAAACCCCGTCACGAGAGAGAAGGAAGGCTGCTGATGCCAGGTCAACAGCGCCGTGGCGGCGGGTCCGGTGGCAACGAGGGTGGTCGCCGCGACAACCGCCGTGAGGGCGGCCGCGGAAACGCGCCCGTCGAGAAGACCCCGCACCTCGAGCGGGTCGTCGCGATCAACCGCGTCGCCAAGGTCGTGAAGGGTGGTCGTCGCTTCAGCTTCACCGCCCTGGTGATCGTGGGCGACGGCGACGGCACCGTCGGTGTGGGCTACGGAAAGGCCAAGGAGGTGCCCGCGGCGATCGCCAAGGGTGTCGAGGAGGCCAAGAAGCACTTCTTCAAGGTGCCGCGGATCGGTCAGTCGATCCCGCACCCGGTGCAGGGCGAGGACGCGGCCGGTGTGGTGCTGCTCAAGCCGGCCTCGGCCGGTACGGGTGTCATCGCCGGCGGTCCGGTGCGCGCCGTGCTGGAGTGCGCGGGCATCCACGACGTGCTCTCCAAGAGCCTCGGCTCGTCGAACCCGATCAACATCGTGCACGCCACGGTGGCGGCCCTGAAGGCGCTCGAGTCGCCCGAGCAGGTCGCGGCCCGTCGTGGCCTGCCGGTCGAGGACGTCGCGCCGGCCGCCATGCTGGCGTCGCGGGCGGGGGTGGCGTCCTGATGGCGCGCCTGAAGGTCACCCAGGTCCGGTCCGAGATCGGGACCAAGAAGAACCAGCGTGACTCGCTGCGTTCGCTCGGTCTCAAGCGGATCAACGACGTGGTGGTCAAGGAGGACCGGCCGGAGATCCGGGGCATGATCTTCACGGTCAACCACCTCGTGAAGGTCGAGGAGGTCGAGTAATGACGATCAAGGTGCACCACCTGCGCCCGGCGCCCGGAGCCAAGACCGACAAGACCCGCGTGGGTCGCGGTGAGGGCTCGAAGGGCAAGACCGCCGGTCGCGGTACCAAGGGTTCCAAGGCCCGGAAGAACATCTCGGCGGCGTTCGAGGGTGGGCAGATGCCCATCCACATGCGCCTGCCGAAGCTGAAGGGCTTCAAGAACAAGTTCAAGGTCGTCTTCCAGGTGGTCAACCTGGACCGGCTCGCCGAGCTCTTCCCGAACGGCGGCCAGGTCGGCCCGGCCGAGCTGGTCGAGGTCGGTGCGGTCCGCAAGGGCCAGCCGGTCAAGGTGCTCGGCACCGGCGACCTCGGCGGCGTGGCTCTCCAGGTGTCGGCGCACGCGTTCAGCGCGTCGGCCAAGGAGAAGATCACCGCGGCCGGCGGCTCGGTCACCGAGCTGTAGGGCACGTTCGTGGCGCCCGCTCAGTTGTCCGCAACTGGGCGGGCGCCGTGCTCTACCTGGCGAATGTGCGCCGGGTAACATCGGATTCGTTTTATGTAGCCGGGCACATCTGCCCGGACCGGGATCGGGCTGTTAGAGTCCCTTCCCAGCTATGGATATCGGGCGGTCCGCCCGGCACCCACCCCGCCCCGCCAGGGATCACCACCGGCGGCCCGCGTCGCGCAGGAGGAAGAAGTTGCTGTCCGCCTTTCTCAGTGCGTTCCGTACGCCTGACCTGCGCAAGAAGCTGCTGTTCACAGTAGGCATCATCGCGGTCTACCGGCTGGGCGCCACGCTGCCCAGCCCGGGCGTCTCGTACGGCAACGTGCAGAAGTGCCTCGACACGATCCAGGGCAGCACCGGCGTGCTGAGCCTGCTGGATCTCTTCTCCGGTGGCGCGCTGCTCCAACTCTCGGTCTTCGCGCTGGGCATCATGCCCTACATCACCGCGTCGATCATCCTGCAGCTGCTGACCGTGGTCATCCCGCGGCTGGAGCAGCTCCGCAAGGAGGGTCAGGCCGGCCAGGCGAAGATCACCCAGTACACCCGCTACCTGACGCTGGGCCTGGGCATCCTCCAGTCCTCGGCGTTCGTGGCGCTGGCGCGCTCGGGTCAGCTCTTCAACAACCAGTGCGACCAGTTCCCGATCGTCCCGCGGGGCACCGGCATCCCGGACTGGCTGACGCTGACCATCCTGGTCATGACGATGACCGCCGGCACCGGCGTGGTGATGTGGCTCGGTGAGCTGATCACCGACCGGGGCGTCGGCAACGGAATGTCCGTGCTGATCTTCACCTCGATCGCGGCCCGGCTCCCCAGCGAGGGCTGGAAGATCAAGACCACCAAGGGCTGGGGGATGTTCCTCCTCGTCATCGCCCTGGTCCTGCTGGTCATCACCGCGGTCACCTTCATCGAGCAGGCCCAGCGCCGGATCCCGGTGCAGTACGCCAAGCGCATGATCGGCCGGCGGATGTACGGCGGCACGTCCACCTACATCCCGCTCAAGGTGAACCAGGCCGGCGTCATCCCGGTCATCTTCGCCTCGTCGCTGCTCTACCTGCCGCAGCTCGCCCTCCAGTTCTTCGACCAGAACAACCCGGGGAAGACCCAGGCCTGGATCCAGAACCACATCGTGAAGGCAGCCGCGCCGGAGCACATCGCGATCTACTTCCTGCTGATCATCTTCTTCACCTACTTCTACGTGTCGATCACGTTCAACCCGACCGAGGTCGCGGACAACATGAAGAAGTACGGCGGCTTCGTGCCGGGCATCCGCCCCGGCAAGCCGACCGCCGAGTACCTCGACTTCATCCTCAGCCGGATCACCCTGCCGGGCGCGCTCTACCTGGGCATCGTCGCGATCCTGCCGAACTTCTTCTTCATCTGGCTGGACAACCAGCAGTTCCAGAACTTCCCGTTCGGCGGCACCGCTGTGCTCATCATGGTCGGCGTCGGTCTGGAGACCGTGAAGCAGATCGAGAGCCAACTCATGCAGCGGAACTACGAAGGGTTCCTGCGGTAGATGCGACTCGTTCTGGTTGGCCCGCCGGGCGCGGGCAAGGGCACACAGGCGGAGTTCATCGCCGCTCACCTGTCGGTGCCGAAGATCTCGACCGGGGACATCTTCCGGGCCAACGTCTCCCAGGGCACGCCGCTGGGGGTCGAGGCCAAGCGGTACATGGACGCCGGCAAGCTGGTCCCGGACGAGGTCACCATCAACATGGTGCGGGACCGGCTCGCCGAGCCGGACGCCGCCGAGGGCTTCCTCCTCGACGGCTTCCCGCGTACGACGCCGCAGGCCGCCGCGCTGGACAAGCTCCTCGCCGACCTCGGCACCGCGCTGGACCTGGTGCTGGAGCTGGTCGTCGACGACGACGAGGTGATCCGGCGGCTCTCCGGCCGGCGTACCTGCCGCGGCTGCGGCAAGATCTGGCACGTCGAGTTCGACGCCACCACGCGTGAGGGCGTCTGCGACCGCTGCGGGGCCGAGCTGTTCCAGCGGGACGACGACAAGCCGGAGACCATCGCGGCCCGGCTGCGGGAGTACGCCGAGAAGACCGCGCCGCTGGTCGACTACTACGGCGCCCAGGGCAAGCTCGTCGGCATCGACGCGACCGGGCCGGTGGAGGACGTCACCGTCCGCGCCATCGACGCCCTCCGCTCGTACGGCGGCTGACGTCCCGCCGGACTCCGGCGGATAGAGTGCGAACAGCGGGGTACGTGCGACGTGCCCCGCTGTTCCGCGCAACGAAAGGTAAACGCCTCCATGCGTCGTCCCCAGCTGGACATCCAGCTGAAGACCCCCGAGCAGATCGAGCTGATGCGGGCCGCCGGTCTGGTGGTCGCCCGCGCGCTGCGCCGGATGCGGGAGGCGGTCGCTCCCGGCGTCACCACCGCCGACCTCGACGCGATCGCCGAGGCCACCATCCGCGAGGCCGGCGCGATCCCCTCGTTCAAGGGCTACCACGGCTTCCCGGCGTCGATCTGCTCCTCGGTCAACGAGCAGGTGGTGCACGCCATCCCGGCGTCGACGCAGGTGCTCCGCGAGGGCGACCTGATCTCGATCGACTGCGGGGCGGTGCTCAACGGCTGGCACGGCGACGCGGCCATCACGGTCGGCGTCGGCGAGGTCGACCCGGCCCTGCTGAAGATGGCCGCGGTCGCCGAGGACGCCATGTGGGCCGGCATCGCCGCGGCGGCCCGGGGCGCGGCCAGCGGCAAGGGCCGGCTCACCGACATCTCCCACGCGGTGGAGAGCGCGGTCCGCCAGGGCGGCCGGTACGGCATCGTCGACGGCTACGGCGGGCACGGCATCGGCACCGAGATGCACCAGGACCCGCACGTGCTCAACCACGGGCGCCCGGGCAAGGGCCCCCGGCTGGTGCCGGGCCTGGCGCTGGCCATCGAGCCGATGATCACCATGGGCTCCCCGCGCACCGTGGAGCTGGCCGACGGCTGGACCGTGGTGACCCGCGACCGGTCGATGGCGGTGCACGTCGAGCACTCGATGGCGCTGCTGGACGACGGCGTCTGGGTGCTGACCGCCGAGGACGGCGGCCGGGCCCGGCTCGGCGACCTGGTCACCGCCCGCCAGCCGGCGGACTCCCCGGCGGTGTGACCGGGGCCGTCCCGGTCTCGGGCCCCTCGCGCCGATCAGGCGGTTTTCGCCTGCTGAGCGCCTTCGGCAACCGCTCGTCGCCACTGCGGTCCCGGGAATCGGGGGTCACCGGGCGGTGGCACGCCGGTGGCATGCTTGCCGTCATGGACGGGCGGAGCGGGATGCGGGCGGCCGACGCCGACCGGGAGGCCACGGCGGAGCGGCTCCGGGCGGCGCTGGAGGAGGGCCGGCTCGACCTGCACGAGTACGACGAGCGGCTGGTCCGGGCGTACGGGGCGAAGACCTACGCCGACCTGGACGAGGTGGTGGCCGACCTGCCCGGGACGACGCCCGCGCAACGCGCCGCAGTGGCCCCGGCGGCACCGCCCGCGACGACCGACGCCGGCGGGACGGTCGTGGCGAGCGGGCGCGGCGCCGGCAGGCTGCTCGCGATCTGGTCGCCGTGGCTGCGGGTCGCCGGGATCCTCACCGCGATCTGGTTGTTCGCCTCGCTCGGCTCCGGGCACCTCGGGCACTACTGGCCGGTCTGGGCGATCGGGCCGTGGGGCTTCTTCCTGCTGATGCGCACCGTGGGCGGCCATGACCACGGGTGGCGCCCGGCCGAGCGGCGTGGCCGAGCCCGGCGGGACCGTCGCCGGCGCCGCTGACCCGCCGGCGACCGGCTGTGGCCAGCGCCACAGCTGGCCGTCGAGGCGGGGCGAATTTCCTCCGCCGGGTGACCGGCCGGGCGGCCGGTTTGGCGACGGCCCGCAGGCGGGCGTACACTTTCAGATCGGCGCACAGCGTCCACTCCGGCATGCCCACCCTGCGCTTCGGTGGGAGTCGGAGCCGCGGCTGGCTCGGGCTCGGCGACTCTCGTCGAAGCCCGTGTAAGACGTTGTGGGCCGTCCGGAGCAACCGACGTCAGGACAGCGGAGTACATGCCGAAAAAAGACGGAGCCATCGAGATCGAGGGTCGGGTCATCGAGCCCCTGCCGAACGCCATGTTCCGGGTGGAGCTCGCGAACGGCCACAAGGTGCTGGCTCACATCAGCGGCAAGATGCGGCAGCACTACATCCGCATCCTGCCGGAGGACCGGGTCGTCGTCGAACTCTCGCCGTACGACCTGACCCGCGGGCGCATCGTCTACCGCTACAAGTAAGCCTGACGACGGCCGGGACGTCCCGTGTCCGTCTTCGACGTCCGGGTCGCGCTCGTCGCGTCTCCGGGCCAGATGGGAAGTAAGGCAACCGTGAAGGTCAAGCCGAGCGTCAAGAGGATCTGCAACAAGTGCCGGGTGATCCGCCGGCACGGCCGGGTCATGGTCATCTGTTCGGACCCGCGCCACAAGCAGCGCCAGGGCTGAACCGTTCCCGCCGACCGTGACGAGCGGCGGCGGAACCGGCCCGGGTCGCAGATCCCGACACACATCACCAGCTCGTCCCAGCCGCGAGCGGTACGCAGCGCGTACCCCCTCGTGGTTGACCCCCGGTCGGAGGCCGGGGCCCGCTCGGGCAGCGACCGATCCCGGTCGCCGGCGCTGATCGCGCCGGAAGGACAGGGACGGTCGGTAGCGGGGTGGGACGGGTCCACACCTCCGCCACTACATCACGAGGAGTACGCCCGCACATGGCACGTCTAGTCGGCGTGGATCTCCCCCGCGACAAGCGGATGGAGATCGCGCTCACCTACATCTTCGGGGTCGGTCGCACCCGCGCCCTGGAGACGCTGGCCGCCACCGGCATCTCGCCGGACAAGCGCGCTCGGGACCTCACGGACGAGGAGCTCGTGCAGCTCCGCGACCACATCGAGGCCAACTACCAGGTTGAAGGTGACCTTCGCCGCGAGGTCGCCGCTGACATCCGCCGCAAGGTCGAGATCGGCTGCTACGCGGGTATCCGGCACCGCCGGGGCCTGCCCGTTCGTGGCCAGCGGACCAAGACCAACGCGCGGACCCGCAAGGGCCCGAAGCGGACCGTCGCCGGCAAGAAGAAGCCCGGCAAGAAGTAACTAGGAGCGCACAGACTTATGCCACCGAAGGCTCGTGCCGGAGCCGCTGTCAAGAAGGTCCGGCGCAAGGAACGCAAGAACGTCGCCCACGGGCAGGCGCACATCAAGAGCACCTTCAACAACACCATCGTGTCCATCACGGACCCGACCGGTGCGGTCATCTCCTGGGCCTCGTCGGGCCAGGTGGGCTTCAAGGGCTCCCGCAAGTCGACCCCGTTCGCCGCGCAGCTGGCCGCCGAGGCCGCCGCGCGTCGGGCCATGGAGCACGGCATGCGCAAGGTCGACGTGTTCGTCAAGGGTCCCGGCTCCGGCCGGGAGACCGCCATCCGTTCGCTGCAGGCCGCCGGGCTGGAGGTCGGGCAGATCTCCGACGTCACCCCGCAGCCGCACAACGGGTGCCGTCCGCCGAAGCGTCGCCGGGTCTGAGAGGTTAGAGAGAGATGGCTCGTTACACCGGTGCTGACTGCCGCCGTTGCCGGCGGGAGAAGATGAAGCTGTTCCTCAAGGGCAGCAAGTGCGATGGTCCGAAGTGCCCGTTCGAGTCCCGGCCGTTCCCGCCCGGGCAGCACGGCCGCGGCCGCACCAAGGAGACGGAGTACCTGCTCCAGCTCCGTGAGAAGCAGAAGGCCCGCCGGGTCTACGGCGTGCTGGAGAAGCAGTTCCGCGGTTACTACGAGGAGGCCGTGGGCAAGCAGGCCAAGACCGGTGAGGTCCTCCTGCAGATCCTCGAGTCGCGGCTGGACAACGTGGTCTACCGGGCCGGCTACGCCAAGTCCCGGGACATGGCCCGCCAGCTGGTCAAGCACGGTCACTTCACGGTGAACGGCAAGAAGGTCGACATCCCGTCGTACCGCGTCAAGGAGCACGACATCGTCGAGGTCCGGGTCAAGAGCAAGGAGCTCACCCCGTTCATCGTCGCGCAGGCCGAGGCCGGCTCCAAGACCGTTCCGGCGTGGCTCGAGGCCATCCCCAGCCAGATGAAGATCCTCGTGCACTCGCTCCCGGCCCGCCAGGTGATCGACACCCAGGTCCAGGAGCAGCTGATCGTCGAGCTCTACTCCAAGTAAGGGCTCGTTGCGGTGGCCCGCCCTCCGGGGCGGGCCACCGGAACAGTTTGTGTCGTGGGCGTCATATAGCGGGCGCCCCGGAAGAGAAGAGAAAAGATGCTCATCAGCCAGCGACCGTCTCTCTCCGAAGAGTCGATCAACGAGACCCGGTCCCGGTTCACCATCGAGCCGCTGGAGCCGGGCTTCGGCTACACCCTGGGCAACTCGCTGCGGCGCACGCTGCTGTCGTCCATCCCGGGTGCGGC
This sequence comes from Micromonospora sp. MH33, assembly GCF_003013775.1. Taxonomy (NCBI): domain Bacteria; kingdom Bacillati; phylum Actinomycetota; class Actinomycetes; order Micromonosporales; family Micromonosporaceae; genus Micromonospora; species Micromonospora sp. MH33. The sequence goes on along the minus strand of NZ_MUYZ01000071.1, from coordinate 3,316 downwards.
GGTCACCTCGATCAAGATCGACGGTGTCCTGCACGAGTTCACCACGATCCCCGGTGTCAAGGAGGACGTGGTCGAGCTCGTCATGAACATCAAGGAGCTCTGCGTCAGCTCCGAGCACGACGAGCCGGTCAGCATGTACCTGCGCAAGCAGGGTCCGGGCGACGTGACCGCCGGTGACATCCAGCCCCCGGCCGGTGTCTCGGTGCACAACCCGGACCTGAAGCTCGCCACCCTGAACGGCAAGGGCCGGCTCGACATGGAGCTGACCGTCGAGCGGGGTCGCGGCTACGTCACGGCGGCGCAGAACAAGCAGGCGGGTGCGGAGATCGGCCGGATCCCGGTCGACTCCATCTACTCGCCGGTGCTCAAGGTGACCTACCGCGTCGAGGCGACCCGCGTCGAGCAGCGGACCGACTTCGACCGGCTGATCATCGACGTCGAGACCAAGCCGTCGATGGGTCCGCGTACCGCGCTGGCCTCGGCCGGCTCGACGCTGGTGGAGCTGTTCGGGCTGGCCCGGGAGCTGGACGAGACCGCCGAGGGCATCGACATCGGGCCGTCCCCGCAGGACGCCCAGCTGGCGGCCGACCTCGCTCTGCCGATCGAGGAGCTGGACCTCACCGTCCGCTCCTACAACTGCCTCAAGCGCGAGGGCATCAACTCCGTTGGTGAGCTCATCGGGCGTACCGAGGCCGACCTCCTCGACATCCGCAACTTCGGCCAGAAGTCGATCGACGAGGTCAAGATGAAGCTCGCCGGGATGGGCCTGGGGCTGAAGGACTCGGCTCCGAACTTCGACCCGGCGCACGTCGTGGACGCCTTCGGCGAGGCCGACTACGACACCGACGACTACCGCGAGACCGAGCAGCTCTAGTCCGCGCTGCCGCCACACCTGAGGAGCACCAAGCATGCCCACGCCCACCAAGGGCCCCCGCCTCGGCGGCAGCCCCGCGCACGAGCGGCTGATGCTGGCCAACCTGGCCACCGCGCTGTTCCAGCACGGCAAGATCCAGACCACCGAGACGAAGGCCCGGCGGCTGCGTCCGCTGGCCGAGCAGCTCATCACCAAGGCCAAGCGCGGCGACCTCGCCTCGCGGCGTCGGGTGCTGGGCGTCGTCAAGGACAAGGACGTGGTCTACGCCCTGTTCGACCAGATCGCGCCCCGGTACGCCAACCGCAACGGTGGCTACACCCGGATCGTGAAGACCGGTCCGCGCAAGGGTGACGCCGCTCCGATGGCGATCATCGAGCTGGTGGAGGAGCTTCAGGTCGCCGAGCCGAAGGCGAACAAGAAGACCGCCGCCCGCAAGGCCGCCCAGCAGGACAAGGTCGAGGCCCTGGCCCCGGCCGAGGAGACCCCGCGCTCCGAGGCCGCCGACCAGGACGCCGAGGCTCCGGTCTCGGCCTCCGGTGACACCGCCGCCGCCCGCGAGGACAGCGACGAGGCCGCCGAGAACGACAAGGCCTGAGCACTGGCCGCATCGTCGGGCCCGGTACCCCGCACGGGGGTGCCGGGCCCGACGGCATGAGGAGGTACGAGGTGGACGAGCGGACCCGGCTGCGGCTGGACGTCTCGTACGACGGCACCGATTTCTCCGGCTGGGCCGCCCAGCCCACCCGGCGGACGGTCGCCGGGGTGCTCATGCAGACGCTGGACCTGGTCCTCGGCGCGGGCACCGCGACGGGGCTGACCGTGGCCGGTCGCACCGACGCCGGCGTGCACGCCACCGGGCAGGTCTGCCACCTCGACCTGCCGGCCGAGGTGTGGCGGCAGCACGACGGGAAGCTGCTGCGCCGCCTGGCCCGGCTGCTCCCGCCGGACGTGCGGGTCCGCGCCATGACCGAGGTGCCGGCCGACTTCGACGCCCGCTTCTCGGCCACCTTCCGCCGCTACGAGTACCGGGTGACCGACGCGCCGTGGGGCGCCGAGCCGCTGCGCCGCACCGACACCCTGGCCTGGCCCAAGCCGCTGGACCTGGCGGCGTTGAACGCCGCCGCGGCCGGGCTGGTGGGGGAGCACGACTTCGCCGCGTACTGCCGGCGGAAGGAGAACGCCACCACGCTGCGGGAGGTGACCCGGCTGGACTGGCGGCGCGACCCGGACGGGATCCTGGTCGCCACCGTGCAGGCTGACGCGTTCTGCCAGAACATGGTGCGCAGCCTGGTCGGCGCCATGCTGGTCGCCGGGGACGGCCGCCGGCCGGTCGAGTGGCCGGCCGGCCTGCTGAGCCGCCGGGAACGCTCCAGCGAGGTGACCGTGGCGCCCGCGCACGGGCTGGCCCTGGTCGAGGTCGGCTACCCGGCCGACCCCGCCGAGTACGCCCGCCGCGCCGACCTCACCCGCCGCCTCCGGGTGCCCGTCGCCGAGGGCTGAGCACAGTGCAACGGCCCGCCGACCCCGGACGGGGACGACGGGCCGTGACGGTCGGGCTCAGTTGCCGGCGCCGTTCTGGCCGGCGGTGCCGTCGGAGGCGCCGTCGGTGGGCTGGCTGGCCGCCCCGCCGTTGGCCCGGCGCTCCAGCACGTTCCGGTTCAGGTAGACCTCGATCATGTCGTACAGGATGTCCCGGGCCTTGCTGTCGTCGGAGCTGATCCGTTCCCCGTCGGCCCGGGTGACCACGCAGTAGGCGAGGTAGTGGCCGCGGACCTGCCAGCCGACCCGGGCGGCGGCCTTGGCCACCGCCTCGGTGTCCTTGTCCGCCGCCATGCCGGGGAACCGGCCCTGCCGTTCGTCCAGCATCGGCCGGATCCGGTCGCGCGCCCGCTGGGCGCTGGCCACGTCGGTCAGGTTGAACAGGCCGGCCGTGAGCAGGTGGTCGCCGTCGGGGGAGCGGAGGGTGGCCCGGACCACCTGGTTGCAGCCGAGGCGTACCAGCAGGTCGGCGATCTCGCCGGTGGCCGCGACGGCGCAGCTGCCGCTGGAGTGCGTCTTGAGCACCCGGTACGCCGGCTGCCCGTCGGTCACCACCAGCTGCTGGCCGGGGAAGACCTCCTTGGCGGTGAGCGCCGCCTGGTCGGTGTCCCGGGAGTCCAGGTCGGTCCCGTCGGCCGCGGCGGACTGCTCCACCACGGGCTGGGTGCTCTGCTGGCCGGCCTGCGGCGTGGCGGTCCGGCCGTCGAGCAGGGCGGCGACGGCCAGCCCGGTGAGGGCGAGCAGCATCAGCACGGCGGCGCCACCGATCAGCACCTGCCACGCCCGGCCGCCGCCGCGCCGGTGGTCGGCCCGGCGGGTCCGGGACAGGTCCAGCGGGTCGGTGGTCCGGACGCTGGTGTCGGGCGGGGCCGACGTCTCCGGCCCGGGCGCGGCGGCCGGGGT
>NZ_MUYZ01000070.1:0-25399 GCF_003013775.1 Micromonospora sp. MH33 | reverse complement strand
CGCCGGCCGTCCGCTGGCTGCGCCGCGCGGTGCTGGACCCCGCCCGGCGCGCCGTACGCGAGGTCCTGACCGCCCTGGGGCTGCGCCGCTGAGTCGCCTGGCCCCCGGTCCGCGGCGACGCGGGCACGGGCGCGGGCGCGGGCGCTCTAGACGAGCAGGTTCAGCAGCACGGTCAGCACGACTGAGGCGAGGATCGAGAAGAGGATCATCAGCAGGCAGCCGAGGCCGCCGCCGACGGGCCGGATCTCCGTGTTTCCGATGCGCATGGACTCACCTTTGCAGGACGGGCGCCAGCAGGTCGCGGATCGCCTCGGCGACCGGACCCGGGGCGGTGGTGGCGACGTTGTGCGCGGCCCCCGGCACGGCGGCCGTCCGGGCGTCCGGAACCAGGCGGGCCGCCTCCGCCCGCCAGCCGGCCGGGACGACCGGGTCCCGGGCGCCGGTCAGCACCAGCGTCGGCACGGTGATCCGGACCAGGTCCGCCTCGATGGTGTTGCGTACCGAGTGGGACAGGGTGGCGAGCACCCGCCGGGGGCGCGCGTCGAGGACGTCGCGGAGCAGGATGGGCGCCTGCCATTTCGCCTCCCGCAGGGTGTCCACCAGCCACCGCCCGACCTGGCCACGCCGGGACCGGGCGGCCGGGTCGCTGGTCGGGCCGGCCAGCACCAGCGCGTGGACCAGGTCGGGCCGGCGGGCGGCGAGCGCGGCGGCCACCTCCGCGCCGAACGAGTGGCCGAGCAGGCAGACCGGCCCCAGCCGGTACGCGGCCAGCCATTCCGTGAGGAACGCGGTGTGCCGGGGCACGTCGTACGCCGTGCCGGGACGCTCGGTCAGCCCGAAGCCCGGCAGGTCCGGCACGTACACCGGGTGGGTGGCCGACAGGGCCAGCGCCAGCGGGGTGAGGTAGCGGTGCGAGACGGCGAGGCCGTGCACCAACACGATCGGGGTTCCGTCGCCGCCGGGGTCGGCCGACCGGCGGGTGTGCGTGCGCAGCCCGTTGACCAGCCGGAACTCGCTGGTCAGGCCGGCGGCCGGCCGGGGTGCCGCGAGGGCCAGCCGGAGCTCCGCGGGCCCGAAGCGCCCCGGTGGCGACGGCCGCACCGCGGGGCCGGTCACAGCTCGCGCAGCCGGGGCAGCAGTTCCTCCTGGGCCCAGTCCAGGAACATCGGCTGGCTGTCCCCGCCGACCTGGACCAGCGCCACGTGGGTGAACCCCGCGTCGACGAACTTCTTGAACGCCTCGACGTGCCGGTCCACGTCCGGCCCGCAGGGGATGCCCTCGGCCACGTCCTCCTCGCGGACGAACTGGGTGGCCGCCGCGAAGGCGTCCGGGCCGGGCAGGTCCGCGTTGACCTTCCAGCCCAGGCCGAACCAGCGGAACTGGTCGTGCACGATCTTGCGGCACTCGGCCTCGTCGGGGCCGTAGCAGATGGCCACCTGCCCGTAGCGGGGGCGGCCCGCGCCGCCGGCGTCCTCGTACATCTCGACCAGGTGCGGCAGCGGGTCGGTGGCGATCATGGCGTCGGCGTACTCGGCGGCGAGGGTGGCGGACTGCCGGCCCGAGGCGGCCACGGCCATCGGCACGGGCCGCTCCGGCCGGTCCCAGACGTAGGCGTCGGGCACGTCGAAGTGGTTGCCGGAGAAGGTCAGCGTCTCGCCGTTGAGCAGCGGCCGGATGATCTGGAGCGCCTCCTCGAACATCTCGTGCCGCTGCTGCACGTGCGGCCAGCCGCCCACCACGTGCTCGTTGAGGTTCTCCCCGGCGCCGAGGCCGAGGGTGAACCGCCCGTCCGAGAGCACCCCGACCGTGCTGGCCTTCTGCGCCACCACGGCGGGGTGGTAGCGCCGGATCGGGCAGGTCACGAAGGAGAGCAACTCGGCCCGGCTGGTGGCGTGGGCGACCGCGCCGAGCACCGACCAGGCGTACGGGGAGTGGCCCTGCGAGTCCAGCCACGGGTAGTAGTGGTCGGACATGACGAGGTGGTCGAAGCCGGCGGCCTCGGCCCGGACGGCGTGGTCGACCAGTTGCTTGGGGCCGGCCTGTTCGCACATGAGGGTGTAGCCGACGTTGACCATGACGCATCTCCTTCCGGGCGGATCGTCACCGGATACCCCGCGCAGCGGCGGTCAACCCTGGTGTCCGCTTCGGTGGCCGGGCGTCTTGACGCCGACGGGGATGCTGCCTACAGTCCGGCTTAACCGGTTCAGGCCGGGTGGCGCACCATCCTGTGGTGGGGATGACCGCCCCTGTGGCGGCTCGTGGCGACATGGGCCGTCACAGGACGCCACCCCGAACGGGCGATCAGCTTAACCGGTTGCCTTCCGCGTCCCATCGCCCTACGCTGATGCCTGCGTCCGCCGGGAGTCGGGCGGCGGCTGTCGGGCTCAGTCGCCACGCCCTCGTCACCATCACCGCACCCCCACCTGGGCACGGGGGAGACCTCCCTGAGGACAGCCATGAAGAAGTTGCTCTCCGTCGCGGGCGCCGCCCTGCTGACGGTCCTCGCCGCCGTGTTCACCTTCGGGCAGCCGGCGCACGCCGCCGCCGGCTTCTCTGTCGCGGGCGGCAAGCTCTACGACGCCAACGGCACCGAGTTCGTCATGCGCGGGGTCAACCACGCGCACACCTGGTACCCGCAGCAGACCTCCTCGTTCGCCAACATCAAGGCGCTCGGGGCGAACACCGTCCGGGTGGTGCTGGCCAGCGGCGACCGCTGGACCAGGAACAGCGCCGCCGACGTCACCAACGTCATCTCGCTCTGCAAGGCCAACCGGCTGATCTGCGTCCTGGAGGTGCACGACACCACCGGGTACGGCGAGCAGAGCGGCGCCATCACCCTGGACCGGGCGGTCGACTACTGGCTCAGCATCGCCAGCGCCCTGCAGGGCCAGGAGAAGTACGTCATCGTCAACATCGGCAACGAGCCGTACGGCAACCAGGGCTACGGCACCTGGGCCACCGACACCGCCAACGCGATCAAGCGGCTGCGCGCCGGCGGCCTGACCCACACGATCATGGTGGACGCCCCGAACTGGGGTCAGGACTGGTCCTTCACCATGCGCGACAACGCCGGCTCGGTCTTCGCCGCCGACCCGCAGAAGAACACCGTCTTCTCGATCCACATGTACGGCGTCTTCGACACCGCCGCCGAGATCACCGACTACCTGGGCCGGTTCCGCACCACCGGGCTGCCCATCGTGGTCGGCGAGTTCGGCTTCAACCACTCCGACGGCAACCCGGACGAGGACACCATCATGGCCTACAGCCAGGCCAACGGGATCGGCTACCTCGGCTGGTCGTGGAGCGGCAACGGCGGCGGCGTCGAGTACCTCGACATGGTCACCAACTTCGACCCGAACCAGCTCACCAGCTGGGGCCAGCGGATCTTCAACGGGGCCAACGGCATCAGGGCCACCGCCAGGGAGGCCTCGGTCTTCGCCGGCACCTCGCCGAGCCCCACCACGAGCCCCACCACCAGCCCGAGCCCGACCACCAGCCCGACCGGCGGCCCCACCCCGCCCCCGGCCGGCTGCACCGCCGGCTACACGATCGTCAACTCCTGGCAGGGCGGCTTCCAGGGTGAGGTCAAGGTGACCGCCGGCGCGGCGGCGATCAACGGCTGGACGACGAAGTGGACGTTCGCCAACGGCCAGACCGTCAGCCAGTCGTGGAACGCCACGGTCAGCGGCAGCGGCTCGGCGTACACCGCCCGCAACGTCGACTACAACGGCCGGCTCGGCGCCGGGGCCAGCACCTCGTTCGGCTTCATCGGCAGCTGGAACGGCAGCAACGCGGTCCCCGCGGTGACCTGCACCGCCAGCTGAGCGCCGACGCACCACCGGTGGCCGGGTCCGCACGGACCCGGCCACCACCCTTTCCGGTACGCCCCGGCGGTCAGCCCGGGTTCGCCAGGCGGGCCGCCCGCATCAGCAGGTACTCCTGCTCGGGGCGGCTGGTGGTGCGGCCGGCGGCGGCCCGGTAGTGCGCCACGGCCGCGTCCCGGTCGCCGGCCATCTCGTAGAGGTGGGCCCGGGCCGCGTCGAGGCGGTGGTGGTCGGTGAGCCGGGGGTCGGCGGCCAGCGCGGCGAGGGCGTCCAGCCCGGCGGCCGGGCCGTGCACCATGGCGGTCGCCACGGCCCGGTTGAGCGACACCACGGGGCTCTCGGCCAGGCGCTCCAGCACCTGGTAGAGGGCGAGGATCTGCGGCCAGTCGGTCCGCTCCGCGGTCGGCGCCTCGTCGTGCAGGGCGGCGATGGCGGCCTGGAGCTGGTAGGGCCCGACCGGCCCCCGGGCCATCGCCCGGGTGACCAGCGCGGTCCCCTCGGCGATCGCGGTGGCGTCCCACCGGGACCGGTCCTGGTCGGCCAGGGAGATCAGTTCGCCGGACGGGCCGGTCCGGGCGGCGGCCCGGGCGTCGGTGAGCAGCATCAGGGCGAGCAGCCCGGCCACCTCGCTGTCCGCGGGCAGCAGCGCGTGCATGGCCCGGGTGAGCCGGATCGCCTCCTCGGAGAGGTCGACCCGGCGCAGGTCGGCGCCGAGACTCGCGGTGTGCCCCTCGGTGAAGATCAGGTAGAGGACGTGCAGCACCGCGGCGAGCCGGGCCTGCCGCTCCTCCTCGGCCGGCATCCGGAACGGCAGGCCGGAGGATTTGATGCGCTGCTTGGCGCGGCTGATCCGCTGCGCCATGGTGGCCTCGGGGACCAGGAAGGCGCGGGCGATCTCGGCGGTGCTGAGCCCGCCGACCGCGCGCAGGGTCAGCGCGATGGCCGACGCCGTGGAGAGGGTGGGGTGGCAGCAGAGGAAGAGCAGCACCAGGGTGTCGTCCCGCTCCGCGGTCAGCGGCTCGTCGGCGGCCGGCGCGGTCCGCCGGTCGTCGCCGCCGCGCCGGGCGGCCCGGTCCTCCCGGTCGCGGCGGGCCGCCTCGCCCCGGACCAGCTCGATCATCCGACGGTACGCGACCTGCACGAGCCAGCCGCGCGGATGGTCCGGCAGCCCTTCGACGGGCCACTGCGTGGCCGCGGCCAGCAGCGCCTCCTGCACGGCGTCCTCGGCCGTGGCGAAGTCGCCGAACCGGCGCGCGAGCACGCCGAGGACCTGCGGCGCCAGCTCGCGCAGCAGGTCCTCGACGGTGTGGTCCGGGACGCCCAGGGGTCAGAGCTCCTGCGGCGGTGCCGACATGACGGGGTGCACCTCGATCGGCATGTTCAGCGGCCGCCCGCCCGGCCCCGGCGCGGTGGAGATGTGCGCGGCGATCTCCACGGCCCGCTGCGGCGTCTCGCAGTCGACGATCCACCAGCCGGCCAGGAACTCCTTGGTCTCGGCGAACGGCCCCTCGGTGACCACCGGCGCGCCGTTCTCGCCGGCCCGGACGATCCGCGCCTGCTGCGGCCCGCCCAGGCCCTCGGCCTGCACGAATTCCCCGTCCGCGGCCAGCTTCGCGTTGACCTCCCGCATGAAGCCGATGTGCGCCTGGATCTCCTCGGGAGTCCAGGTGTCGATCGAGGGGAAGTCGGTCCCGGCGGCGCTGAACTGCATCAGCAGCATGTACTTCACGGTTGGCTCCTCACGCCCGAGCACCGATTGTCGATGCTTCCACCCTCCGGTAGAAGCTGCCACCCCGCCGCTCGACATCCGTCGAGTAAGAATCTCAGAAACTTCTGTTGGTACCCACGCCGTCGCCGGTGTCCGCCGTACGAGCGGACACTGGCTTGTCCATCCGTCTCTGCGGGAGGCCGAGGGCCGGTGCCGTGTCGCCGGCCCTCATTCTACGGCCGCGACTTCCAGCAGCAACGCCTGCTCCGGGTGCAGGGCGGGCAGTTGCAGCCCGACGGAGCCGAGCACCTGCCCGCTCAGCGTCACCCCGCCGCCCGAGGCGAGCCACCCCGGCGGGGCCAGTTCCAGCAGCGCCGGCTCCGGCACCCCCTCGGGCGGACGGACCAGGTAGCGCCGGGACGGGTCCAGCCCCGGCAGCCGGACCGCGCCCGGCACCTGCGCCGCCGAGGTGGCCAGCCGGGAGACCGCGTACACCGCGTGGGAGCGGTCGTGGGCGACCACGCCGTGGGCCTGCACGGCCGGGTCCGGGTGGTCGACCCGGACCACCCGCCCGCCGTGCAGCAGCGGGCGGAGCCGCTTGTGCAGCGCCACCCAGGCGGCGAGTTCGATCCGCTCGGTCGCGCTGATCCCGCTGATGTCCCACTCGATGCCGTGGTGGCCGAAGAGCGCGGTGACCGCGCGGAAGCCGAGGTCGTGCACGCGGTGGGTGGTGTGCGAGCGCTCCGGTCCGATGTGGGTGCCGATCAGCTCCGGCGGGAGCAGCAGCCCGGTCCAGCGCTGGATCGAGAGCCGTTCCAGGGCGTCGTTGCAGTCGCTGGCCCAGATCCGGTCGGTCCGCCGCAGGATTTCCAGGTCGACCCGGGCCCCGCCGGACGAGCAGCTCTCGATCTCCAGGCCGGGGTGCCGGGCGCGCAGCTCGTCGAGGAGCCGGTAGACCGCCACGGTCTGCGCGTGCACCCCCGGCCGTCCGGCGTGCCCGGCCTCGGTGAGGTCCCGGTTGTGGTCCCACTTGAGGTACGCGATCCCGTCGTGCTCGCGCAGCACCGCGTCGAGCCGGTCCAGCAGGTGGGCGTACGCGTCGGGGTGGGCCAGGTCGAGCACCTGCTGGTGCCGCCACTCGGGCGGCAGCCGGCCGGGCGCCTGGAGCACCCAGTCCGGGTGGGCCCGGAACAGGTCCGAGTCCGGGTTGACCATCTCCGGCTCGACCCAGAGCCCGAACTGCATGCCGTGCGCGCGGACGTGGTCGATGAGCGGTTGCAGCCCGTCCGGCCAGACGTCGTCGTCGACCCACCAGTCGCCGAGCCCGGCCCGGTCGTGCCGCCGGCCGCGGAACCAGCCGTCGTCGAGCACGAAGCGTTCCACGCCCACCTCGGCGGCCCGGTCGGCGAGACCCCGGAGCCGGTCCAGTTCGTGGTCGAAGTAGACCGCCTCCCAGACGTTCAGCGTCACCGGGCGCGGGCCGCGCGGGTGCTGCGGGCGGCCCCGCAGGTGGGTGTGCAGCACGTCGCTGAGCCCGTCCAGCCCGTCGGCGGAGTGCACCGCGTACAGCAGGGGAGTGACGTACTCCTCGCCCGGGCCGAGCAGGATCTCGCCGGGGGTGAGCAGCTCACCGCCGCCGAGGGTGGCCTCGCCGGTCGGCCGGCGCTCGGCGACCGTGACGTGGTCCCCGCTCCACGCGGTGTGCACCGCCCACGTCTCGCCGTGCCCGAAACCGAATCCGGGGGTGCCGGCGACCAGCAGCAGGGTGGCGTCGTGCCCGGTCCGGCCGTGCCGCCCCTCGCGGACCCAGGCGCCCATCGGCCACCGGTGCCGCTGCGGCGCGCGCTCCCGGCACCAGCGCCCGGTCAGGTCGAGCAGTTCGGTGGCGACCGCCGGCACCGGCAGCACCGGTGCCAGCTCGCGTAACTCGTAGGGCCGGTCGCCGTCGTTGCGCAGCCGGTGCCGCACGGTGAGCAGCCCCGCCGCGCTCAGGGCGATCTCGACGGTCAGGGACAACCCGGCGCCCGGGTCCGCGGCCCGCACGGTCACCCGCGCGGCCCCGGCCGCGCCGTGGTCCCGCTCCTCCTCGGATACGCGCACCGCGTCCCCGCCCGCCGTCACGCGGCTCGGATCCGGGGCGGCGGGCAGATCGTCGGCGACGTCCAGCCCGGTGAGGCGGAAGGAGGTCGACCAGTTCCGGCCGTCCCGGTGCCCGGCCAGGCCGGGCCGGCCGCTCCAGCCGGCGCTCGCCTCGGGCAGCAGCGACAGCACGGTCGGCGCGTCGAAGCTGCTCGGCACCACGGGCGGGACGGTGGCGTCGACCAGCGCGGGCAGGTCGTCGACGGGCAGCGGCCCGAGGTCGGCGCCCCAGTGCACGACGCGGGGCAGGCCGGGGCCGCGCGCGTCGAGCACCAGGCTGGTCCGCGCGCGGCGCAAATGGACGATCATCCCTTCGACGCTCCCAGGGTGAGGCCCCGGACGAACTGCTTCTGCAACAGGAAGAAGATGACCAGGGTGGGGATGGCGACCAGCACCGAGCCGGCCGAGACGAGGTTGTTGTCGGTGAAGAACTCGCCGCGCAGGTTGTTCAGCGAGCTGGTCACCGGGAACTTGTCGCCGGTGCGCATCAGCACGGTGGCCCAGAAGAACTCGTTGTAGATCCAGGTCACCTCCAGCGTCGCCAGCGCGGCCAGGGCCGGCCGGCACAGCGGCATGGTCACCTGCCAGTACTGCCGCCAGACGCTCGCCCCGTCGACCATCGCCGCCTCGTACAGCTCGTGCGGCAGGGCCTTCATGTAGTTGCTCAGCACGAAGACGCAGAAGCCGCACTGGAACGCCACGTTGACCAGGATCAGGCCCCAGTAGCTGTCGTAGAGCAGCTCCGAGTCGCTCATCCAGGCCGGCAGCGGGACCTCGGTGAACATCCGGAACAGCGGGATGAGCAGGGCCTGCTGGGGCAGCAGGTTCGCCGCGGTGAACAGGCCGAGCAGCGCGATGTTGAGCTTCCAGCTGAACCGGGCGATCACGAACGCCACGCAGGAGGCGAGGAAGAGGGTCAGCAGCACGGCCGGGACGGTGATGTACACCGAGTTGAGGAAGTGCTTGCCGAACTCGGCGGTCCGCCACGCGGTGACGTAGTTGTCGAGGGTCCAGCCGCCGAACGAGACGTAGCCGTGGGTGGCCGTGTACTCGTACGAGCGCAGCGAGGTGAGCACCGCCCAGAGGATCGGGAAGAGCCAGCCGACCGCCACGGCGGCGAGGAAGACGTGCAGGACCACCCGGGCGGGCCGCAGCGGCCGGCGGCGGGCGGACGGCGCCGCGGTGTCCGGCGTACGGGTCAGGGTCGCGCTGCTCATCGCCGGTCCTCCCGCATCACGGTGAACAGGTAGAGGGTGATGAAGACCAGGGAGACGACCAGCATGATGGTCGCCAGCGCCGAGCCGAAGCCGATCCGGCTCGCCTCGCCCACCACGTTCTGGGTGACCAGCGCGGAGAGCAGCTCCAGGCCGTTGCGGCCCTTGTTGATGACCCAGACGAGGTCGAAGGCGCGCAGCGACTCGATCACCGTCACCACCAGCACGATGATGTTGATCGGCCGCATCACGGGGAAGACCACACGGAAGAAGGTGCTGGCCTCCGAGGAGCCGTCCACGGCGGCGGCCTCGCGGAGCGACGGGTCGACGCCCTTCAGGCCGGCCAGGTAGAGCAGCATGATGTAGCCGACGTGTCGCCAGCCGGCGGCGAAGAGCACCGCCCAGATGTTCACGTTCGGGTCGCCGTACCAGTCGGTCTGGGTGCCGAGCAGGGCGTTGAGCAGGCCCTGGTCGCGGCTGTAGATGAGCTGCCAGACGAAGCCGATCAGCGCCAGCGAGAGCACCACGGGCAGGTAGAGCGCGGTCTGGTAGAACCGGCTGCCGCGCAGCTCCTTGTCGAGCAGCACGGCGAGGAACATCCCGAACGGGGTGGCCACCACGAAGAGGGCGGCCAGCCAGAGCAGGTTGTTCTGCACCGCCGGCACGAACGGCGGGTAGATGTTCACCACGTCGTCGTAGTTCTTCAGACCGACCCAGTCGATCTCGCCCAGCGGGCCGATGCCGTCCCAGTCGGTGCCGGAGAGCAGCACGGTCGCCGCCGCCGGCAGCCAGACCAGGCCGACGACGAGCAGCAGGGGTACCAGCACCATCAGCGTGATCACCACGCGGTCGGTGCGGGACAGGAGCCGTAGCCGGCGGCCGCGACCACGCGTGGTGGTGGTCGCGGCCGGCGGCGGCACGGCGCGATCCGCTTGGATCAGGGGCAGGTCGGACATGGTGTCCTCCCCCTTCCGCCGTCAGCTGGTGAAGATCGACTTCTTCTGGTTCTCGATGCTCGTGAGCAGCCCGCTGATGTCCTTCGGGTTCTTGATGAACTGCTGGATTGCCGGGATCATCACCGTCGAGGCGAAGTCCGGGCGGGTGTCCCGGTCGAGGAACTGGGCGATCTCGGTGGCCGAGCCGACCAGCTCCGCGGCCTTCTTCTGGAGCGCGGTGTAGCCGCTGGTGTCGCCGCCGGTGTTGGCGACCAGCGTGCTGGGGTCGTTCTTGACGGTGATGTTCGCGGCGTCCTTGGAGCCCAGGTACTCCACCAGCTTCTTGGCGGCGCCCTCGGACTTCGGCTTGCGGGCCATCATGTAGCCGTCGATCGGCGCGTCCAGGGCCTTCGCGCCGATGGTCGAGTCGACCTCGGGGAAGGTGAAGAAGTCGAGGTCGTCCTGCTCGTCGTTGTTGAACTGCTGGGCGACGAAGAGGCCGAGCAGGTACATGCCGCTCTTCTTCTGTTGCAGCGACTGGGCGGCCTCCTGCCAGGTGCGGCCCAGCGAGTCCGGCTGGTGGAGCGGCAGCAGCCCGGCCCAGGTGTCGAAGACCTTCTTGACCTTGTCGGAGGTCCACGCCTCCTTGCCGGCCATCAGGTCGATGTGGAACTGGTAGCCGTTGATCCGCAGGTTGAGGATGTCGAAGGTGCCCATCGCCGGCCAGCCGTCCTTGTCGGCGAAGGCGATCGGGTTCAGGCCGTCCTTCTTCATCTGCGCGCCGAGGGTGTTCAGCTCGTCCAGGGTCTTGGGCACCTGGTAGCCGCGCTGCTGCCACACCGACTTGCGGTAGAAGACCGCCCACGGGTAGTACGAGGCCGGCACGAAGTACTGCTTGCCGTCGTCGCCGGTGGACGCCTTCTTGAACGCGTCGGAGTAGCCGGAGAGCTTGCCCCACACGTCGCTGAGGTCGCCGGCCAGGCCCTTGGCCGCGAAGAACCGCATCCGGTAGCCGGCGAACCAGGTGAACACGTCGTCCGGCTTGCCCTGCAGGTAGTTGTTGATGTTCTCCTGGAACGTGTTGTGGTCGACCGTGTTGATGTTGACGGTGACCCCGGACGAGGTCTTGTAGCCGTCCATCACCTTGGCGATGACGTCCTTCGGCTTCGGGTCCGACTGGTTCGACCCGAGCGACACGGTCTTGGCGTCCGCGCCGCCGGAGTCGGAGTCGGATCCGCAGCCGGCGAGCAGTCCCGTGCCGAGCAGCGCGCCGGTGCCGGCCGCGCCGGCCAGCAGCGAGCGGCGGTTCAGGCCGGCGACGGACGGGGGTACGAGTCGGGCGAGGTACTCGGCTTGCGAGCGGGGACGGGACATTGTGCCTCCTGCTTGGAAGAGGTGCGCTGCGCCCAAGGGCCGTGACGGGTGGCGGGGGATCGGTGTTCGCGTCGACCGACGTAGATCCACCGTGAATCCACATGTCCGAACACAAACAGCCGGTGGCGGTTGAAGCTACCCCTTGGTTCGGTGCTGTCAAGAGGGCAGAAGGACAGCGATAACCCAGTTGTGACACGGGGATGCGGCGGTAAACGTTGGAATTTCTGTCGATGTTGGAAAGTGTTGACTTGGGTGCCGGTCGGGGGCACCCTCTGCTGTCATGCGGAACTGGCACGGCGAGCGCATCTGGTACGGCGCCGACTACAACCCGGAGCAGTGGCCCGAGGAGACCTGGGCCGAGGACGTCGAGCTGATGCGCCGGGCCGGGGTCAACCTGGTGTCGGTCGGGATCTTCTCCTGGGCCCTGCTGGAACCCGCTCCCGGCCGCTTCGAGTTCGGCTGGCTGGACCGGTCGCTCGACCTGCTGCACGACGGCGGGATCAGCGTCGACCTGGCCACCGCCACCGCCAGCCCGCCGCCCTGGCTGGCCCACCGGCACCCGGAGACGCTGCCCCGCCGCGCCGACGGCACCATCCTCTGGCCCGGCGGGCGGCAGGCGTACTGTCCCAGCTCACCGGTGTTCCGCGAGCGCTCGCTCGCCCTGGTCGAGGCCGTCGCCGGCCGGTACGCCGACCACCCGGCCGTCGTCATGTGGCACGTCTCCAACGAGCTGGGCTGCCACAACGTGCACTGCTACTGCGACGTCAGCGCCGACGCGTTCCGCCGCTGGCTGCGCGAGCGCTACGGCGACCTGGACGCGCTCAACGCCGCCTGGGGCACCGCGTTCTGGAGCCAGCGCTACCACGACTGGGCCGAGGTCAACCCGCCGCGGACCGCGCCGACCTTCGCCAACCCCACCCAGCAGCTGGACTTCCTGGGCTTCTCCTCCGACGAGCAGCGCGCCCAACTGCGCGCCGAACGGGAACTGCTGGCCCGGCTCACCACCCAGCCCGTCACCACGAACTTCATGATCGGCACCGGCATCAAGTACCTCGACTACCACTCCTGGGCCGCCGACGTGGACGTGGTCGCCAACGACCACTACCTCACCGCGGCCGACCCGCAGCCGCAGGTCGGCCTGGCGCTCGCCGCCGACCACACCCGGGGCGTCGCCGGCGGCGAGCCCTGGCTGCTCATGGAGCACTCCACCAGCGCCGTGAACTGGCAGCCGCGCAACGTCGCCAAGACCCCCGGCCAGCTGCGCCGCAACAGCCTCGCGCACGTGGCGCGCGGCGCCGACGGGGTGCTGTTCTTCCAGTGGCGGGCCTCCCGGGCCGGGGCGGAGAAGTTCCACTCCGCGCTGGTGCCGCACGCCGGCCCGGAGACCAAGGTGTTCCGCGAGGTCTGCCGGCTCGGCGCCGACCTGGAGGCCCTGGCCGAGGTACGCGGCAGCCGGGTCGACGCCGACGTGGCCATCCTCTTCGACTACGAGGCGTGGTGGGGCGCCGAACTCGACTCCCACCCCAGCGTCGACGTCACCTACACCGACCGGCTCACCGCGCTGCACGGCGCGCTCTGGCGGGCCGGGGTCACCGCCGACGTGGTGCACCCGTCGGTCGACCTGTCCCGCTACCGGCTGGTCCTGGCGCCCACCCTCTACCTGGTCCGCGACGCCGACGCAGACGCGCTGCGCCGCTACGTCGAGGCGGGCGGGACCGCGCTGGTCACGTACTTCAGCGGCATCGTCGACGAGCACGACCACATCCGGCTCGGCGGCTACCCGGGCGCGTTCCGCGACCTGCTCGGCGTACGCACCGAGGAGTTCTTCCCGCTCCGGGCCGGCGAGTCGGTCCGCCTCGACGACGGCACGACCGCCGACGTGTGGACCGAGTGGCTGCACGCCGAGGGCGCCGAGGTCCTCGCCGCGTACGCCGACGGGCCGCTGCCCGGGGTGCCGGCGCTGACCCGGCACGCGGTCGGCGCGGGCGCGGCCTGGTACCTCGGCACCCGGCTCGACCAGCCGGCCACCGACCGGCTGGTCGCCCGGCTGCTCGCCGAGTCGGGCGCCCGGCCGGCGGCGACCGCGCCGGAGGGGGTGGAGGTGGTCCGCCGCCGGGACGCCGACCGGAGCTGGCTGTTCGTCATCAACCACACGGACGCCGAGGCCCGGCTGGCGGTCACCGGCGCCGAACTGCTCGGCGGCGGCCGGTGCGACGGCGAGCTGGTGGTCGGCGCGGGGGAGGTGGCGGTGGTCCGTGAGGAGCCCCCGGTCCATCCCGAGGCCGTCTGACCACGCGTACCGTGCCGCTTGCGCGCCAAGGAGGACTCATGCTCGCTCAGCAACGGCAGAGCGCCATCCTGGAGCTGATCCGCCAGCGCGGCGGCGTCCGGGTCAGCCACCTGGTCAGCCGCTTCGGGGTGTCGGACATGACCATCCGGCGGGACCTGGAGGTGCTCGCCGAGCGGGGCCTGGTCGACAAGGTCCACGGGGGAGCGACGCTGGCCGGTCCCGGCTCGGCCGAGGAGCCGGGGTTCGCGGCCAAGTCGATCCGGCAGCAGGCCGAGAAGCGGGCCATCGTCGAGCGGGCCGCCGGCCTGGTGGAGCCCGGCATGGCCATCGCGCTCTCCGCCGGCACCACCACCGCCGCGCTGGCCGCCCGGCTGGCCGACGTCCGGGGGCTGACCGTGGTCACCAACTCGATCCCGGTCGCCGACGCCCTCTACCAGACCCCGCGCGCCGACCAGACGGTCGTACTGACCGGCGGCATCCGTACCCCCTCGGACGCGCTGACCGGGCCGGTGGCCGAGGCGGCCATCGCCGCGCTCAACGTCGACCTGCTCTTCCTTGGCGTGCACGGGATGAGCCCGCGCACCGGGTTCACCACCCCGAACCTGCTGGAGGCGGCGGTCAACCGGCGGCTCATCGGCGCGGCCCGGCGACTGGTCGTGCTCGCCGACCACACCAAGTGGGAGACCATCGGCATCGCCACCATCGCCCCGCTGGAGGAGGCCGACCTGCTCATCACCGACGCCGGACTGCCGCCGGACGGGCGCCGGCAGATCGGCGAGCAGGTGGGCGAGCTGATCGTGGTCGACGTCGACTGACCCGCCTCGGCTTTCAGGCACTTCACAGCCGCCCAGGTTAGGGTGCCCTTGGCCCGCTCCACGGTGGAGCGCGCCGACGGTGGGAGCGGAGTGGCGATGGTCTTCAAGAAGATGCTGAGCGCGTTCGGCGTGGGCGGCCCGAGCGTCGACACGGTGCTGACCAACCCGAACACCCGGCCGGGCCTGACCCTGGACGGGCACGTCAACCTGGTCGGCGGCGACGCGCCGGCGAGCATCGAGCAGATCACCGTCGGCCTGGTCACCCGGGTCGAGATCGAGGGCGGGGACACCGAGTACGCCGGCGTCATGGAGTTCCACCGGATGGCGGTGAGTGGCCCGCTCCAGCTCGCCCCGAAGCAGCAGCTGTCCATCCCGTTCCAGCTCCCCGTCCCGTGGGAGACCCCGGTCACCGACGTCTACGGCCAGCGGCTGCACGGCATGACCATGGGCCTGCGGACCGAGCTGGCGGTGGCCCGGGCCGTGGACAAGTCCGACCTGGACCAGGTCGCGGTGCACCCGCTGCCGATCCACGAGCGGATCCTCGACGCCTTCCAGGCGCTCGGCTTCCGCTTCAAGCACGCCGACCTGGAGCGCGGGCACATCCGGGGCGTGCAGCAGACGCTCCCCTTCTACCAGGAGATCGAGTTCTTCGCGGCGCCGCAGTACGCCGGGGCGATCAACGAGGTCGAGCTGACCTTCGTCACCAGCCAGCAGGGCGTCGAGGTGATCCTGGAGTGCGACAAGCGTGGCGGCTTCCTCAGCGCCGGGCACGACGCCTTCGGCCGGTACGCCGTCCCGCACAGCGACGCGGGCCGGACCGACTGGGCCCAGGTGGTCGACGGCTGGCTCCGGGAGACCACCTCGCGGTACGGCAACCTGCGCGCGCACGGCTTCGGCGCCCCGCACGGGCACCACGGCCACCGTGGCTCCGGTATGGGCGGGATGGTGGCGGGCGCCGCGCTCGGCGTGGCGGGCGGCCTGGTCGCCGGTGAGCTGATCGAGGACGCCTTCGAGGGCGACTTCGGTGACTTCGGGGACTTCGGCGGGGAGTGACGGCAGACGACGATGCCCCCGGGGCGGTTCCCCCGGGGGCATCGTCGTCTCAGGTGTGGCTCCGGTCAGTGCCGGGCCTTGCGCTCCTCACCGCTGCGGAAGTTGCTTCCGGCCTTGGCCAGACCGCGGCTACCGAGGTAACCGATGGTCAGCAGCGTGATGAAGAACCAGGCCTGCGGGGCGCGGAAGATGTCCACCCCGACCGAGTTCTTGCCGACCAGGTAGGACGCCACCAGGACGGCCGCCACGGACGCGACGTAGACCCAGAATTCGGTCGTCGCGAACGACGGCTTGGTCTCGGTGCCGGGCGACTGGATCGCCTGCCGCTGACCGTCGTGCATCATCGGCATCGGGCGGGTCGGCGTCTCCTGCATCGCGGCCCGGTTGGACATGTCCTGCGCCGGCCGGTTCATCGGCCTGGTGGATGCAGCCTGCGTGCTCATCTGGTCCTCCTCAGGATTTGATGAGTCGTTCTCTGCACACCTCCCGCCCCGCTGCCGCAGGTCGGCCACGGCACGGTTCGCGCACTGTGGCGGGGGCACCCTCCGTCTACCCGGGGCCCCGGCGAGGTAACACCGGTCCCCGGCCGGATAGGAGGACCGCGTGGGACCGCCGCCGGCTCGCCGCTGAGCCCGACATCCCGGGCACGGCACCGACACCGAAACCGACATCCGGGTACGGAACCGGCGCCGCTCAGGCCGTCCGGGCCGGCCGGTTTCAGCCGCCGGTCGTCGGGCACGCAACGACGATCCCGAGAGATCTGCGAGGTGGTTGACGTGCGTGAGGACGACATGCGGCAGGACGCCGCCCGACGGGCCGAGGAGCGGGTCGCCGGCGGCGTCTACGGCGAGGGCGCGCTCGACGAGGTCACCGTGCCGCAGACCGACGTGCTGCGGGTGATCCAGGAGGAGGATCCGGACGATCCGGCGCACGCCCCGGTCGACCCGAACGTGTTGCGCGACGGCGGTCCCACCCGGGGCCAGGGTGCGGTGACCACGACCGGCGGCACCGCCGGCCCGGCGAGCGTCCGCCGGCTGGCCCGCCAGCCGGAGCGGCACCGGGGCAAGGTGGCCCCGACCACCACGGGTGACGCCACCACCGGCGGCCTGAGCACCCCGGCCGGCGGCTCGACCAGCGACGCCTCGTCGAGCGGCAGCCAGGTCGGCAACTTCACCAACGACAAGGCCAACCCGGGCTGACCCCGGACACCGACGACGAAGGGGGCGGCCACGGCCGCCCCCTTCCGCATGCGCCGGAGTGGGTCAGGTGGTGCGGAGGATGCCGAGGCGCTGGGTGGCGCGCGTGAGGGCCACGTAGAGGTCGCTGTGGCCGCGCGGGGACTCGGCGACGATCCGGTCCGGGTCCACCACCAGCACCGAGTCGAACTCCAGTCCCTTGGCCTGCTCGGTGGTGAGCACCACCACCCGGTTCGCCAGCTCCGGCTGCTCGCCGACGGTCGCCTCCGGCAGCGCGGCGACGACCGCCGCGCCCAGCTCGGCCACCCGGCCCGCCGGCACGATCACCCCGAGCCGGCCGTCGGCCAGCCCGGCCGCCTCCCGGGCGGTCGCCTCGACCAGCTCGGTGGTGAGCCGGTCCGCCGCGACGGACCGGTCCCACGGCGGCACGCCGCTGGCGCGTACCGAGCGGGGTGGGCGCAGCGCCGGGTCGATCTCGGCGAGCACCTCGGCGGCGACCGCCATGATCTCGGCCGGGGTGCGGTAGCTGACCGTCAACTCCTCCAGCCGCCACCGGTCCGCCACGTACGGCGCCAGGGCCGCCTGCCAGGACGGCGTACCGGCGAGCGCGCCCGTCTGCGCCACGTCCCCGACGATCGTCATCGACCGGCTCGGGCAGCGGCGCATCAGCAGCCGCCAGGCCATCGGCGACAGCTCCTGCGCCTCGTCGACGATCACATGCCCGAAAGCCCAGGTCCGGTCGGCGGCGGCGCGCTGCGCGGTGGTGAGCCGCTCGGCCTCCTCCTGCCGCTCGGAGAGCCGGTCGGCGTCGATGAGGTCGGTGACGCCGAGGATCTCGCCGCCGTCCGCCTCGTCCTCCACGTCGATCGAGCGGGAACCGCGCCAGATCTCCAGCACGCCCTCGGCGTACTCCCGTTCCAGGGCGCGGATCCGCTCCCGGCGGGCCGCGGCGGCGCGCTCGTCCTCGCCGAGCAGTTCGGCCGCCTCGTCGAGCAGCGGCACGTCGGCCGGCGTCCAGCCGCCCGGCTCCCGGTGCAGCGCGGCCCGCTCGGCGTCGGTGAGCATCGGCGCGGCGGCGGCGATCCGCTCCGGGGAGGCGTACAGGTCGGCGAGCAGCCGCTGCGGGGTGAGCACCGGCCACAGCTCGTCCAGCGCGGACCGGATCTCCGGCTCGTCGCGCAGCTCCCGGCGGATCTCGGCCCGGTCGGCCTCGGAGAGCAGGTTCTCCCCGCCGAGCGGGTCGGCGCCGATCCGCTCGGCCACCTGGTCGGCGAGCGCGTGCACGATCTCGATGTCGAACAGCGCCCGGGCCAGGTTGTGCGGGCGCTCGGTGCGCCGGACCCGGTCCCGCGCCTGGCGCACGGTCTCCGGGTCGAGCGTGAGGATCTCCCGCTGGGGCAGTTCGATCTCCAGCGGCTCCTCCGGCACCCACTGCCGGTCCCGGACGGCGTTCGCGAGCACCTCGGCCAGCACGGCCCGCCCCTTCAGCGCCGCGGTCGCCGCCGGCTCGGTGCGCCCGGCGTGCACGCCGGGGAAGAGGTCGGCCTGGGTACGCAGCAGCACGCCGGTCTCGGCCAGCGCCGGCAGCACCTGGGAGATGTAGCGCAGGAAGGTGGCGTTCGGGCCGACCAGCAGCACGCCCCGGGTGGAGAGCTGCTGCCGGTGGGTGTAGAGCAGGTACGCGGCCCGGTGCAGCGCCACCGCGGTCTTGCCGGTGCCCGGCCCGCCCTGCACCACCATGACCCCCGGCAGGTCGGCCCGGATGATCCGGTCCTGCTCGGCCTGGATGGTCTCGACGATGTCGCGCATCCGTCCGGTACGCCCGGCGTTCAGCGCGGCGAGCAGGGACGCCTCGCCGGTCACCTCCTCGTGGGCGGTGGGGGAGGCGGCGGCGATGTCCAGCACCTCGTCGTTGAGGCCGGTGACCTTCCGCTCCCGGGTACGCAGGTGCCGGCGGCGGCGTACCCCCTGCGGGTTGGCGGCGGTCGCCAGGTAGAAGGCGCGGGCGGCCGGGGCGCGCCAGTCGATCAGCAGCGGGTCGTAGTCGCCGGAGGTGTCGAAGATGCCGATCCGGCCGACGTAGCGGCTCGAGTCGTCGTCGCCGTCGAGGCGGCCGAAGCAGAGGCCGGTCTCCACCGCGGCGTACTGCTCGACCTGGTCGGCGTACATCCGCACGGCGGAGTCGCGCTGCGAACGGTCCTGCAACGTGCCGCCGGTCGTGCGCAGCTCCTCGGTGAGCCGCCGGGCGGCCTGGTCCCGCATGCCGTCCAGCCGGTCGTAGAGCATCGAGACGTACTCCTGCTCGGGACCGATCTCGTCGCCCTGGTGCAGCTCACCCGACACGTCGGAGTGCGTTGACAAGCCGGCTCCTCATGGCTAGAATTGCGGCAGGAATGGCTTTCGGGCCGTTCCTTTTTGTGTTTGAACTGAGAAAGATACCGCGTGGCCGCCCGCCGGACCAAGCCTCGCCGGCCGCCCGCCACGACGTCACACCGAAGGCTCGCACACGAAAGTGGGGTCCGGTCGGCGTCCCGCCGACCGGACCCCACGGGTCCGTTGCGCATCTCAGCGCCGGCGTCACGCCGGCCGGACCCCGACGGGTCCGTTCGCGGATCTCAGCCCTTCGCCGCCTGGTACAGCCGCTCCGGCGTGACCAGCCCGGCCAGCACCCGGCCGTCGTCGGTGAGCAGCACGCTGAACAGCTTGCCGGTGAGCAGCCGGCCGCTGCCCCAGTCACCGCTCACCCGCTGGAGCCCGCCGAGCACCTTCGACAGCGCCTCCGCGTCCGGTCCGGCCGCCTCGCCCGGCTTCGCGCCCGTCGCGCCGCCGGCCGCGTCGATCTTCGCGACCAGCACGGTGGTCCAGCCGGTGCCGACGGTACGCACGTCCGGCCGGTCCTCGCCCCGGCCCGCGGGGCGCTTCCCGGCCGGCCCGTGCCCCTCGCCCGCCGACTCCTCGGTGACCGTCACGCCCGGCGGCGGGTTGAACCGGAACTGATCGGCGTCCGGGGTGCGGAAGTCGACCTGGGTGAACGCCACCTCGAACGCCGGCTCGTCCGCCCCGTCGGCGAGCACCTCGAAGCGCAGCGGCACGTGCTCCTTCGCGTCCAGCGCGATCCGCACCTGGTGCACCAGCGAGTCCCGGTCGCGCGGCGTCAGCACCAGCTCGTAGACGCTGCGCCCGGCGACGGTGGCGGAGCGGCCGACGGTGACGGCCGTGCTCGGGTCGATCGCGGCCAGCGCCCGGTCGGCGGCGTCGGCCGGGGTGGCCGGCGCGGTGTCGAGGTCCTTCCCCTCCGCCGGCAGCGTCCGGTGCGACGCGGCGTTGTCCCGGCTGCTCCAGGTCCAGACGTCGCGCCCGCTGCGCAGCACGTCCCGCTCGCCGAGCGTGTCGACCAGGGCGAGCCGCTGGCGGTCCGGGCCGGCGTACCAGACCCGGATGGTGTGCGTGCCGCTGATCAGGCTGGCCAGCTCGTTCCCGCCGGCCTTCCCGGCCAGCTCGGCGATCGGCGGCAGCCCGAGGTCGGCGCGCTGCACCACGGTGCCGGAGAGCCCGTCGAGGCGGGACGTACGCAGGTCATCCAGGAGCTGGGCGGCGGTACGCGGCGGCAGCGCCGGGTCGGCCGCGGCGGCGAACGTGCCGACAGCGGCGCCGCCCCCGATCACGGCGACCCCCGCGGTCACCGGGACCAGCCAGCGCAGTACGGCGCGGTTCTTCAGTACGGACATGGTGTGCACCTCCTGACGGTAGATGCTGCACCAGGGTCGCTGTGAGGGCGCTGAGGAGATTCCCTAGGGGGTGTCACCGGATGGCACCCTTGACCCGTGCGATTGCTGGTGGTGGAGGACGAGACGCGGCTGGCCGCGTCGCTGCGGCGGGGCCTGCAGGCGGAGGGCTTCGTGGTGGACGTCGAGTCCACCGGTCCGGGCGGGCTGGACGCCGCCCGGCACGGCGACTACGACGCGATGATCCTCGACGTGATGCTGCCCGGCCTCTCCGGCTACGAGGTGGTCCGCCGGCTGCGCGCCGAGGAGCGCTGGCTGCCCGTGCTCATGCTCT
Organism: Micromonospora sp. MH33; assembly: GCF_003013775.1. Lineage (NCBI taxonomy): Bacteria > Bacillati > Actinomycetota > Actinomycetes > Micromonosporales > Micromonosporaceae > Micromonospora > Micromonospora sp. MH33. Next base: position 4,792 of record NZ_MUYZ01000070.1, on the reverse strand, counting down.
CGGCCAAGGACGGCGAGTACGACCAGGCCGACGGGCTGGACTGCGGGGCCGACGACTACCTCACCAAGCCCTTCTCGTACGTGGTGCTGCTGGCCCGGCTGCGGGCGCTGCTGCGCCGCGGCGCGCCGGAGCGCCCGGCGGTGCTCGCGGTCGGCGACCTGCGCCTGGATCCGGCCCGGCGGCGGGTGACCCGGGCCGACGCCGAGGTCGCCCTGACCACCCGCGAGTACGCCCTGCTCGACTACCTGATGCGCCGCCCCGGCGAGGTGGTCTCCAAGACCGAGCTGCTGGACCACGTCTGGGACGCGTCGGTGGAGACCGCGCCGAACGCGGTCGAGGTCTACGTCGGCTACCTGCGCCGCAAGATCGGCCGGGACCGGCTGGAGACGGTCCGCGGCGCCGGCTACCGGCTGGCCACATGAGGCGCCGGATCAGAGGGCTCCTGCCGGACCTCGGGCTGCGGTCCCGGCTGCTCGTGCTCGGGGTGGTCGGCCTGGTCGTCGGGTTCGCGCTCGGCGGGGCGCTGCTGCTCGGCGCGCTCGGGTGGACGTTGCAGCGCTCGGTCGACGCCGAGGCGCTCCGGACCGCGGACGCGGTCGCGCTGCTCGCCGCGGAGGACGCCCTGCCCGACCCGCTGCCGGTGGCCGGCGCGCAGCTCCGCGTCCAGGTCGTCGACGGCCAGGGCCGGATCCGGGCCGCCTCCATCGACGCCGACCGGCTGGTGCCGATGCTCGGCCCGGACCAACTGCGCGCCGGGGAACGCCAGCGGCTGGTGGTGGACGGGCGGCGGGTCGGACTCACCGGGCCGGTCCGGGTGGTGACCGTGCCGGCGGGCACGACCGACGAGCCGCGCACCGTGCTCGTGGCCAAGTCGATGTCCGATGTCCGGCACAGCCTGCACGTGGTCCGGAACCTGCTGCTGGTCGGCTTCCCGCTGCTGGTGGCCGGGCTGGCCGTGGTGGCCTGGCGGGTGGTGGGGGCGACCCTGCGCCCGGTGGAGGCGCTGCGCAGCGGGGCCGCCGAGATCACCGGACGGGCCGGGGCGGAGCGGCTGCCCGTGCCGGCGGGGCGGGACGAGATCCACCGGCTGGCGGTCACCCTCAACGACATGCTGGACCGGCTGGCCGCGTCCCGGGACCGGCAGCGGGCGTTCGTCGCCGACGCCGCGCACGAGCTGCGCAGCCCGGTGACCAACATGCGCACCGAGCTGGAGGTGGCCCGGCGGCTGGGCGACCCGGACTGGCCGGCGGTGGCGGAGAACCTGCTCGCCGACACCGAGCGGCTCAGCCGCCTGGTCGACGACCTGCTGCTGCTGGCCCGCCTCGACGAGCAGGCGGCCCGGCCGGACCGCCCGGCGCCGCACGCCGTCGGCCCGGTGGAGCTGGGTGAGCTGCTGCGCGGGGTGGCCGCGCGCTACCCGTCCCCGCCGCTGCGCCATGAGCCGCCACCCGGCCCGCTCTGGACCGAGGGGGACCCGGGGGAGCTGCGCCGGGTGCTGGTCAACCTCGTGGAGAACGCGCTGCGGCACGCGCACGGCGAGGTGCGGCTCGCGGTCACCGGCCCGTATCCCGGGCCGGCCGTGCCGCGGCAGCGCGGCGGGTCGGCGTACCACCTGGTCACGGTGACCGACGACGGGCCGGGCATCCCGGCGGCGGACCGGGAGCGGGTCTTCGCCCGCTTCACCCGGCTGGACGACGCGCGGGGACGCGACGCCGGCGGCGCGGGCCTCGGCCTGGCCATCGTGCGCGAGCTGGTCCGGCGGGCCGGTGGCGCCGTCGAGCTGGCCGACGCCGCGCCGGAGACGGCCGCGCCGGGGCTGCGGGTGACGGTACGGCTGCCCGCGCTGGCCGACCCCGACCCGGAGTGACCGGTCAGCGGCGTCGCTTCGTGCAGACCGGGGTGGTCCGGGCGACCGTGTCGGTGGACCAGACCACCGCGACCGTGAAGCAGTAGTCGGTGGTGCGGTCGAGGCCGTAGGCGATGTAGTCGGCCGAGCCGGCGGGCAGGGTCAGGAAGGTGCGCTGCGGCTGCCCCGAGCGGCCCCCGGCGACCACCACCGGCCCCTCCGCCCCGGCCGGGTACGTCCAGCTCAGCACGATGCTGTCCCGCCGGTCGGTCAGGGTGAGCCGCCCGGGCGGGGTGCCGGGGGAGGCGGCCGGGGCGGCGCTGGGCGTGCCGGTGGTGGGGCCGGTCGAGGAGGCGGACCGGGTCGGCGCGGGCTCCGGTTCGTCCCGCCGGTCGTCCACCCGGGACACCCCGGCGATCACCGCGATGGTGCCGAGCAGCAGCGCCACCACCACCCCGGCCACCACCAGCGGCAGCCAGGGCGTGTTCCGACCCTCGGCGGCGGGCGGCCGGGGCACGTGCACCGGCAGGTAACGCGACGGCGCCGCGGGTTCGGCGGCCCGGGGCACCCGGCGTACCCCTTCGGGCTCGGGCTCGGTCAGCCCGACCACGGTCGGCGGGAGCGCGCTCTCCCCGGGTCGCCAGGGCTCCTCGGCCAGCTCGTCCGGCGGCCACGGGTAGTCCGCGAACGCCTCGTCGTCCGCCTCGGGCGGGGTGCGGGGCGTCGGCACGTGCGCGGCCTCGGCCCGGTCCGGCGGGCGGTAGAGCGGCGTCTCGACCGGGTCGTCGAGCGTCGGTGGCTGGTAGGGCGGCAGGTCCGGCGGGCCCTCGGCGGGCGGGGGGACGCGGGCGGCGGGCACCACCGGGGTCTCCCGGGCGGGCGGTTCCGGCGTGTCGCAGACGTGGTCCGGGTCGGCGGCGGCCCGGGCCAGCCCGGCGACCTGGGTGGCGAGCGGGTCGTCGGCGGCCAGGTGCTCCCGGCACAGCTCCTCGGCGAGCGCCAGGTGCTCGTGGGACTCGGCGTAGCGGCCGCAGTCGCGTTCCATCGCGCCGAGCTTGGCCAGCATCTTGATGCCGCTGGGGTGGCCGTCGCCGTAGACCTCGCGGTGCAGCTCCCAGGCGTCCTGCAGCCGGTCGCGGGCCACGTCGCACTGGCCGCGGGCGTATTCCACGGTGGCCAGGTCGGCGTGCGCGGCCAGCACCCGCTGTGACTCCGGCCCGTCCCGGGCGGTCAGCTCGATGATGACGTCGGAGTAGAGCCGGGCGGCGCGGGCGTCGCTGCCGACCCGGTGCAGCACCGCGGCCAGGGTCGCGGCGGCGGTGACGGTCCGCTCGTCGGAGCGCCCGAACAGCCGGGAGGTCGCCGCGTACGCGAACGCGGCCCAGCCGCGCGCGGAGTGCGGCTCGCCGAGCGCGACGAGCACCCGGGCCTGGAGGCCGGCGGCCTCGGCCAGCTCGGCGGAGGCGTTGGCGGGACGGGGGTCGGCGTCGCTCAGCGCGTCGGCGAGCAGTCGCTGGGCACCGGCGAGGTCGCCTTCGGACACCAGGTGGTGCGCCTGGACAGTCAGGTCAGCGAAGCCGGAGGACACGCCCCATCGTGCTCATCCGACGACGGTAAGTACAAGCCCCGCTGTGGATCAGTTTGGTCGCGATCCGGTCAGGTGCTCGGCCAGCGTCTCGCTGATCCGCCGCAGCTGGTCGACCTGGGCCGGGCTGAGCGCGTCGAACAGGTGCCGGCGTACCCCGGCGACGTGGCCGGGCGCGGCGGCGGCCAGGGTGGCGAAGCCGGCGTCGGTGAGGACGGCGAGCTGGCCGCGCCGGTCGGTGGGGCAGTCCTCCCGGCGGATCCAGCCGGCGGCCTCGAGGCGGGCGGCGGCGTGTGAGAGCCGGCTGCGGGAGGAGCCGGTGGCGTCGGCCAGCTCGCTCATCCGCAGCCGCCGGTCGGGGGCCTCGGAGAGCCGGACCAGGATCTCGTAGTACGCGTGCGGCATCCCGGCGTCGCGTTGCAGCTCGCGGTCGAGGGCGTCCATCAGCGCCCGGGAGGCGGTGAGGAACGCCCGCCAGGTCCGCTGCTCGTCGGGGTCCAGCCACCGGGTCATGACGGCCATCATAGCGCGTGTTGTTGAACGCTCAACCAAAACGCGCTACCGTCGGGGTCATGGGAATCCACCGGCTCAACCACGCCGTCCTCTACGTCCGTGACCTCGACCGCAGCGTCGCCTTCTACCGCGACGTGCTCGGCTTCCGCCCGGTGGCGATGACGCCGGACGGCTTCCGCGGCGCCGCCTTCCTCCAGGCGCCCGACTCCACCAACGACCACGACCTCGGGCTCTTCGAGATCGGCGCGGCCGCCGGAGCCTCCCCGGCCGGCCGGTCCACGGTCGGCCTCTACCACCTCGCCTGGGAGCTGGACACCCTGGACGAGCTGGCCGCCACCGCCGAGCGGCTGGCCGCCGCCGACGCCCTGGTGGGCGCCTCGGACCACGGGACCACCAAGAGCCTCTACGGCCGCGACCCCGACGGGCTGGAGTTCGAGATCGTGTGGATCGTCCCCGCCGACCTGCTCGACGACGCGGCCCTCGCCGCGCGCAAGCGGATCGGCCGGCTCGACCTCGACCGGGAGCGGCAGCGCTACGGCGGGCAGACCCGCGGCGGCGTGGGGATCTCCGTTCCCGCCTGACGGGTGATGGGGTAGAACGGCAGGATGTCGACCGACGCCGTCCTGCGCGAGCTGCTCGTCCGCCAGCTCGACCACTGGCTGCCCACCGCGCTGCACCGCTCGCGGCGGGCAACCCTGGCCCTCGCGTACGCCGGGAGCGACGTCGGTGGCGCCGAGGCGGCGCTGCGGGTGGTCGCCGAGTTCGCCGACCGGCTGCGCGGCCGGCGGCTGACCGTGCTGGTGCTCGCCGACGGCGGCGCGGAGCTGCCGGCCCGGCTGGGCGCGGCG
>NZ_MUYZ01000007.1:0-63653 GCF_003013775.1 Micromonospora sp. MH33 | reverse complement strand
AGGCGCCACCTCGCCGCGGGCGGGGTCGTGCCTCGGCCGGCGGTCGGCGGCCTGCGGCGCGGGCGCCCCGTCGGCGGCCAGCCCGATCGCGGCCAGGTACGCCGACAGCTGCTCCTGCGCCACCCGCAGCGCGTACCCGGCGGTCTCGGCGTGCTCGGTCGCCGCCGAGAGCTCCGGCACCCCCATCGGGTTGGCCGACTCCTGGCGCACCCAGCGCAGCCGCTCGGTGGCCTGGCCGAACTTCTCCAGCGCGGCGGCGAGCTGGGCCAGCGGCAGCTCCTCGGCGGCCGCGCGGACCTGCGCGCCGATGTCCTCGACGATGGACACGACCGGTCCTCAGAGGGTGGCGACGTAGAGCTGCGCCTGCTCGACCGCCACGAGCGTGGCGGCGAGACACTCCTCCAGCTCCTGGCTGGCCTGGGTGAGCGAGGCCTGGGCCGCCTCGACGGTTGCGTGGCCGCTGCCCTCCAGCGCGCCGGCGAGGGTCTGCTGCGCCTCGGCCAGCTTCTCGCCGGCCGCCTGCACCGCTGTCTGCCCGTCTCCTATCTGCTGGAGAGCGACATCGATCGCTGCCTTCAGCTCGGCGACGCTCGCCACGGGGGACCTCCTGGGGGCGGGGGAGATCTCCATTACAACCCATCCCGACGGGTGGGCGAACAGCCGCCCTCGCGGCGTTCCTGCCCGACTGTCCGATTGCCGCCCTGACGTGCGCAAAGGCGCTACCCGGCGGTACCCGTGGGTCCCGTCGGCGGACCCTCGGGTCCCGTCCACGGGACGCGTCGGCGTCACGGGGACCGGTCAGCGGGGCAGCCGGCGCGGGCCGTACACCTCGGCTCCGAGCGCGCCCACCCGGGCCCGCAGCTCCCGGTCGGCGGTGACCACGGCCCGGCGGCGCTCCGGCGCGGCCGCGACCAGCTCGACGATGGCGTCGTCGCCGGACCCCGGCGCGGACACCACGGCCACCCCGGGCACCGCCGGGACGTTCCGGGCCGCGCCCTCCACCACCAGCACCACCTCCACCGGCGGCGGCAGCTCCGGCGCCACACCCGCCTCGGCGAGCGGCACCAGCGCGTCCCGTAGCCGGGCGGCCGCCCCGGCCCGGTCCCGCCACCAGCCGTCCGGCCGCGAACCGACCACGTTCGCGCCGTCGACGATCAGCAGCGCCCTCGACTCCATGTCCCCAGCGTGCCATCCGCGCCGCGTTTGTCGCGCCGACCGCCGGGTAGCCACCGCCGACCGTGCCGCGCCTTGTCGCGCCCCGGCGGCCGTGCCGACCGACTGCGGAGGACAGAGATGATGGGACCCGGTGACTTCGGCAACGACCCGTGGGACGAGTTCCTGGCCCGGTACTTCGGGCGGGGCGAAGGGGGACGCCGGCCGGCGCACCGGGTCGACATCACCCGGCTGATGACCGCCGACGCGCGGGAGATGCTGGCCGACGCGGCCCGCCGCGCGGCCCAGAAGCACAGCAACGACCTGGACACCGACCACCTGTTGTGGGCGGCGTTGCAGCGCGAGCCGCTGCGGGACCTCGTCCGCCGGGCCGGCGCCGACCCGGACGCGCTGGTCAACGCGCTGGGCGGGCGCGGGGAGGGGGCACCCCGGGGCGAGGTGCCGCCGAACCTGTCGCTCACCCCGGCGGCCAAGCGGGCGCTGCTCGACGCGCACCAGCTCTCCCGGGCCATGGGGGCCAACTACATCGGCCCCGAGCACATCCTGATGGCCCTGCCGCTCAACCCGGAGTCGCCGGCCGGCCGGATGCTCGCCGCCGGGCGGATCCAGCCCGAGTCGCTCCAGGCGGCCAGCGCCGAGCGCGGCCCGGGAACCGGCCCGAAGCCGGACCGCGGCACCCCCACCCTCGACCAGTACGGCCAGGACCTCACCGACCTGGCCCGGATGGACCAGATCGACCCGGTGATCGGCCGCGCCGACGAGATCGAGCAGGCCGTGGAGATCCTGTCCCGGCGCACCAAGAACAACCCGGTGCTGATCGGCGAGGCCGGCGTCGGCAAGACCGCCATCGTGGAGGGGCTCGCCGAACGGATCTGCGACGGCGACGTCCCACAGACGCTGATCGGCAAGCGGGTCATCCAACTCGACCTGGCCGGCCTGGTCGCCGGCACCCGCTACCGGGGCGACTTCGAGGAACGGCTCAAGAAGGTGATCGACGAGATCCGCGCCCACCGCGAGGAGCTGATCGTCTTCCTGGACGAGATCCACACCCTGGTCGGCGCGGGCGGCGCCGGCAGCGAGGGCGGCATGGACGCGTCCAACATGCTCAAACCCGCCCTGGCCCGCGGCGAGCTGCGGGTGATCGGCGCGACCACGCTGGACGAGTACCGCAAGAGCATCGAGAAGGACGCCGCCCTGGCCCGCCGGTTCCAGCCGGTGCTGGTCCCCGAGCCCAGCGTCGAGGACACCGTGGCCATCCTGCGCGGCCTGCGCGACCGGTACGAGGCGCACCACCAGGTCCGCTTCACCGACGAGGCGCTGGTCGCCGCCGCCGAGCTCTCCGACCGGTACGTCACCGACCGGTACCTGCCGGACAAGGCGATCGACCTCATCGACCAGGCCGGCGCCCGCGTGCGGCTGCGCACCCGTACGCCGGCCGCCGACGTGCGCGAGCTGGAGCAGCAGCTCGACGAGGTACGCCGGGACAAGGAGCAGGCCGTCTCCGACGAGCAGTACGAGCGGGCCACCCAGTTGCGGGACCGCACCGCCGAGCTGGAGGACCAGCTCCGGCGTGCCCGGGGCGACGAGGGCCCCAACCACGTGCCCGAGGTCGGGCCGAAGGAGATCGCCGAGGTGGTCTCGCGGGCCACCGGCATCCCGATCAACCAGCTCACCGAGGAGGAACGGGACCGGCTGCTGCGCCTGGAGGGGCACCTGCACGAGAAGGTGGTCGGCCAGGACGAGGCGGTCAGCGCGGTGGCCGAGGCGGTGCGCCGCTCGCGTACCGGGCTGGCCGACCCGGACCGGCCGATGGGCAGCTTCCTGTTCCTCGGCCCCACCGGCGTCGGCAAGACCGAGCTGGCCCGGGCCCTCGCCGAGGCGCTGTTCGGCGAGGCCGACCGGATGGTCCGGGTGGACATGAGCGAGTTCCAGGAGCGGCACACGGTCAGCCGGCTGGTCGGGGCGCCCCCCGGCTACGTCGGCTACGAGGAGGCGGGCCAGCTCACCGAGGCGGTGCGCCGCCGCCCGTACGCGGTGGTGCTGCTCGACGAGATCGAGAAGGCCCACCCGGACGTGTTCAACATCCTGCTCCAGGTGCTCGACGACGGCCGGCTCACCGACAGCCAGGGGCGCACGGTGAACTTCAAGAACACCGTGCTGATCATGACGAGCAACCTCGGTTCGGAGCTGATCACCGGCACCCAGCGCACCGTCGGCTTCGGCGCCGGCGAGCCCGGCGAGCAGGAGACCAACGAACTGCGCGAGCGGCTGATGCGCCGGCTGCAGGAGAACTTCCGGCCCGAGTTCATCAACCGGATCGACGAGGTGATCATCTTCCAGCGGCTGGAGGCCGAGCAGCTGCGCCAGATCACCGGGCTGCTGCTGGAGGACACCCGCCGCCGGCTGCACGCCCAGGACATCCGGGTCGAGTTCACCACCGCCGGCGTGGACTGGCTGGCCGAGCACGGCTACCAGCCCGAGTTCGGCGCCCGTCCGCTGCGCCGGGTGATCCAGCGCGAGGTCGACAACCGGCTCTCCCGGATGCTGCTGGAGAACGAGATCTCGCCCGGCCAGCAGGTCACCGTCGACGCGCGGGACGGCCAGCTCGCCGTCGAGGTGAGCGCCACCGACCGCGGGTACACCGCCGCGTCGACGTCCCATCCGCGATGAGGGAAGACGCCCCAGCCCCGACGGATCGGAGGGCGGACATGACCGAACCCGAGGAGACCCGGGAGGACACCGAGCGCACCGAACCCATCGTCGCGCCCCCGACGGCCAACCCGGCCCGGGTCAAGGTGCCGCCGGAGGGCCTGAAGCAGCACACCGACAAGGGCGACGGCGACCCGACGCCGTCCGGGTCGCCGTCGGAAGAGGAGGCGTGATGGTACGCGAGGCGCGACTCGACCCCGAGGTCGAGGTGATCTGGGACGACTTCCACGCCGAGGTGAACGTTCCCTCCGAGAAGCTGCGGCAGTGGCTGCTCACCCGCGGCTCGGGCGAGGAGGCGTTCGGCCCCGGCCCGGACCTCGACCTGCCCGAGCCCGGCCGGCGGATCCTCCAGGTGCTGACCAAACGCAAGGTGGACCTCACCCCGGACGACATCGAGGTGATGCGGGACGCCATCGAGCGGATCCGGGCGCTCACGGCCGCGAAGCCGAGCCGGGGCAACGCCGACGACGAGTGGCGGCACTCGCTGCTCGACCTCGGCCACGACGTCCTCATCGAACGCTGAGGCGCCGTTTTCAGCGACGCGACGCCGCGACGGCACCCGGGCTCCCGTCCCGGGTGCCGCCGCCGTCGGTCTACTCGGATTCCATGCTGGGCAGTTGCAGCCCGGCGGCGTCGGCCGCGTCCTGCCGGTCGCCGCGGGCCCGCTCCTCCCGGGTGAGCAGGTTGGCGTACTCGGTGATGTCGGCCGGCTCGGGCACCTCCGGCAACCGGCGCAGGAACGCCTCCAGGTCGGCGGATGCGGCGGTGTGCGTGGCGGCCGCCTGGCGCAGCAGTTCCCGCTCGTCGGCGGCCGGGTACAGATCAGTCATGCCGCCCAGATACCCGCGCTCAGGCGGTTCGCACCCCGCCCGCGGTCCTCGGCTGCGCGCCGAAGTCCGGATGCGCCAGCAGCCAGGCCAGGTAGTCCGGATGGTTCGCCAGCGCGTCGGTGTACGACGCCACCGCCGTTTCCAGGACCGCCTCGGCGACCCGGGCCGCCGGGGCGTCCGGGTGCCAGCCGAGCAGCAGCCGCCAGCGCAGCGGCGTCCCGGCCAGCCGGCGGGTCACCAGCCCGGCCACCGGGCGGAAGGTGGCCTGGCACAGGGCCACCGCCTCGCCCGCGTCCACCAGGTCCAGGCAGCCCCGCACGTCCGCCTCGTAGACCTTGCGGGGGGTGAAGCCGGCCCGGGCGCAGGCGGCCGCGAAGCAGTCGCCGAAGCAGCCGTCCCCGGGCGCGGCCACCCACTGCTCGCGGCGCAGGTCCGTCAGGCGCACCTCGTCGCGTCCGGCCATCGGGTGGGTCTGCGGCAGCAGCACGAAGACCGGGTCGACGGCCACCTCCCGCCAGCTCAGCCCGGACTCCGCCGACGGGGTGGCGTCCCCGCACACCCCGGTGAGCGCGAAGTCGAGCCGCCCGCCGGCCACCAACTGGGCCAGCTCGTCGACCGACCAGGACGCGTACATGGTGATCTGCACCTCGGGTCGTTCGGCGGCGAGCCGGTGCACCAGCCGGCCCAGGATGGGGCTGTTCACCCCGCCGAACCGGTAGCGGCTCAGCGGGTCGGCCGCCCCGGCCAGCCGGGCCGCCTCGTCCTGGAGGCCCTTCATGGCCGGCAGCAGCACCCGGGCCCGGTCCAGCACGAGTTCGCCCAGCGCGGTGGGCCGGGCGCCCCGGCGGTCCCGCTCGAACAGCGGGCCGCCGAGGGCTCGCTCGATGCGCTGGAGCTGGGCGGTCAGCGCCGGCTGGGCCAGGCCGAGCGTCGAGGCCGCCTTGGTGACGCTCCCCGTCTCCGCGATCGCGCAGACCACCCGCAGGTGTCGCAGCTCCAGATTCATACGGTGACGGTAGGACCACCCAACGGGTGCGCGGAAGGGTCCGACCGCATCGGTATAGCTGTATGAACCAGGGGTTCAGAGGTCGCGGGGGCGCTCCAGGTCCGCCAGGCGGGTGCGCCGCCCGGTGACCGCGTCGCGCACCTTGTCCAGCACGCCCACCGCCGGCTCGACGACCTTGTTCCAGGGCGGGGTGGCCGGAGTGCCGGGGTGCGGCCGGGTGGGCGCCGCCTCCTCGGCGATCTCCCACCGGTTGCCCAGCCGGATCAGCTCCGCGTCGCTGGCCACCTCGCGCAGCGGCGTCAGCAGCGCGGCGACCCGGCTCACGTGCCGGCGTACCCGGTCGGCGACGTCGGCCACCGCGGGGTCGTCCGGCCCGGACAGTCCCTTGAGCGCGGTCAGCAGGGCCGCGTCGGCCTCGATCTCCCGGTCCACCAGCTCGGCGCTCTCCGGCACCGCCGCCCGGGCGGCCGGGAAGAAGTACTGCTCCTCGGCGGAGAGGTGCCGGGACACCGCGGCGGTCAGCACGTCCAGCACCTCGCGGCGGCGTGCCGCGTCCAGGCCCGGCTCGGCGACCTGCCCGGCCAGTTCGAGCAGCGTCCGGTGCTCCCGGTCCACGTGGTCGGCCAGGCTCCGCCCACCCGGCCGGTACGCGTCGTCGGCGGCGGGCGGCAGCGGCGGCAGGGGGACGGTCATGGTGCCCTCCTCCACGGATGGCGGGTACGGCCGTCCGGGCCCGGCGCGTCTGACGCCCGCGCCGCCGTCCCGGACAACCGATCGACGGGTGTGGCGGTCCAGCGATACCCGCCCGCGCGATCCGCGAAACCGCACCCCGACCGGGGCCGACCGGCCGGCCGGGCCGGCTGGTATGAAGAACCGATGACGAGCGACGCCGCCTCCGCCCGACCGGACCCCACCGACGAGGTCGTGGACCTCTGCCGCGACCTGCTGCGCATCGACACCACCAACACCGGGGACAACGACACCAGCGTCGGGGAACGCCGGGCCGCGGAGTACGTCGCCGAGAAGCTCGCCGAGGTCGGCGTCGACGCGGAACTCATCGAGTCCGCGCCGGGCCGGGCCAACCTGGTCGCCCGGATCCCCGGCACCGACCCGGGCCGGGACGCGCTGCTCGTGCACGGCCACCTCGACGTGGTGCCCGCCGACCCGGACGAGTGGTCGGTGCACCCGTTCTCCGGCGAGATCCGCGACGGCTACCTGTGGGGCCGCGGCGCGATCGACATGAAGGACTTCGACGCCATGGTGCTTGCCGTGATCCGCGGCTGGCAGCGCGCCGGGGTCCGACCGTCCCGGGACATCGTGCTCGCGTTCACCGCCGACGAAGAGGCCGGCAGCGACTACGGCGCGCACTTCCTCGCCAAGCGGCACCGGCACCTCTTCGACGGCTGCACCGAGGCGATCGGCGAGGTGGGCGGCTTCTCCTACTCCGTGGACGAGCAGCGGCGGCTCTACCTCATCGAGACCGCGGAGAAGGGCATCGACTGGCTGCGCCTGCACGCCAAGGGCCGCCCCGGCCACGGCTCGATGGTGCACGACGACAACGCGGTCACCGCGCTCGCCGAGGCGGTCGCCCGGATCGGCGGGCACCGCTTCCCGGTGGTGATGACCGACACCGTACGGGCGTTCCTGGCGGAGGTCTCCGACGTCCTCGGCATCGAGATCGATCCGGACGACCCGGAAACCGCGATCGCCAAGCTCGGCCCGATCGCCAACATCATCGGCGCGACCATCCGCAACACCGCCAACCCGACCCGGCTGGCCGCCGGCTACAAGGACAACGTCATCCCGGGCCGGGCCACCGCCACCATCGACTGCCGCAGCCTGCCCGGCCAGAGCGAGCTGCTGGAGCGGCAGCTGCGCGAGCTGGTCGGACCGGACATCGCCATCGAGTACATCCAGCGCCAGCCCGCCCTGGAGACCACCTTCGACGGCGACCTGGTCGAGGCCATGTCGGCCGCGCTGCGCGCCGAGGACCCGGGCGCCCGCCCGGTGCCGTACATGCTCTCCGGCGGCACCGACGCCAAGGCGTTCTCCCAGCTCGGCATCCGCTGCTTCGGCTTCGCGCCGCTGCGGCTGCCCGCCGACCTCAATTTCTCCGGCCTGTTCCATGGCATCGACGAGCGGGTTCCGCTGGACGGACTACAGTTCGGCGTGCGGGTTCTCGACCGCTTTCTCCGCAGCTGCTGATCGCGCCCGTCGCGTCAGCGCCGGCGCGGAAGCTCCCCCATCGCGAAGGGACTGCCTCACATGACCGACCAGCACGGTGAGCTGGACGCCGCCCTCGAGCGGGTGATCGACGCGGCCCGCGCCCACCTGGCCGCCGTCCGCGCCGCCCAGGGCCGGATCGACGACGACGCCGTCTGGCAGGCGTACGTCGCTTTGAACAACGCCTCGTTCGCGTACGACGAGCAACTGCTCGACGCGTTCGGGGAGGTGACACCCTGGGACGTCGAGTCGATCGACCCCGACGAGGCCGACGAGCGCTTCGGTGGCGGCGAGGGCGTCGAGGCGACCGACCCGCACCCGCGGGTGATCTCGGTGCGGCAGCGGCGGGACTACCGCGTCCCCAGCGTCGCCGCGCTGATCCGGGCGGCCGAGGCGGCCCGCCGCGAGGGCACCCCGGAGGAGGACGAGACGGCTCCGGTCGAAGGGGTCGGCGAGGCCGTGCTGGAGCTGCTGCAGAGCGGCGACGGCTCGCTGTCCGCGCTCGACGTGCCCGAGCTGGAGCCGCTCGACGGCGTGGTCATGGTCAGCGAGGTCGGCACCCCGGTCGACCTGGAGTCCTTCGACGACGACGACCCGGTCGGCCCGTTCCAGCCGGCGGCCGACGACCGGCTGGTCGGCCGGCTCGACGAGCACCCGTTCCTGGAGCTCGACGAGGAGCACGACCACGCCCACTAGGCCGTGACGTCCCCGGGGCCCACCGTTGCGGTGCCGACCCCGGGGACGCCTCTCGTCCGGCCTGCCGTCAGTAGGAGAGGCCCGGCTGCGGCTGGTTGACCCGGCGGCGCCGCAGCATGACCTGCCGCGTGCCGTCCCGGTACAGCCGCACCCGGGCCAACTCCCAACCGGAGAACTCCGCCTGGATCGCCAGCTGCGCCGCGGCGGTCAACCGATCGACGTTCGAAGGCAACCGCAGCGGCGCGTATTCGTAGTCCATGCCCTCTATGCTGCCCAGCTCCGCAGCCTGCCGCCACCCCCTGAGGGTGACCCGCGTCGCCCGTTTTGCGCACCCGGCGCCGGGACGGTGGGGCTCAGCCGTCCCGTTCCGGGTAGCCGACCGGCACCGCCGAGACGTCGTCCAGGGCCGTGACGATCTCCTCCGGCAGGGTCATCCGCTCCACCTGGAGCGCGCCGAGCAGCTGCCCCACGGTCCGGGCGCCGAGGATCGGCGCGGTCACCCCGGGCCGGTCCCGGATCCAGGCCAGCGCCACCTCCAGCGGCGACACGCCCAGACCGCCGGCCGCGATGGCCACCGCCTCCACGATGCTGGAGCAGCGCGGCTCCAGGTAGGTGGCGACGAAGCGCTCGAAGTGCGGCGACACGGCCCGCGAGTCCGCCGGGCGGCCGTTGCGGTACTTGCCGGTGAGCACCCCGCGGCCCAGCGGCGACCAGGGCAGCACGCCCAGCCCCATCGCCTCGCAGGCGGGCAGCACCTCGCGCTCCACGCCCCGCTCCAGCAGCGAGTACTCCACCTGGGCGGCGACCACCGGGGCCCGCCCCGGCCAGGCGGCCTGCCAGGCGGCGGCACGGGCGGTCTGCCAGCCGGAGAAGTTCGACACCCCGACGTACCGGGCCTTGCCGCTGGACACCGCGTGGTCGAGCGCGGAGAGCGTCTCCTCCAGCGGGGTGTCCGGGTCGTACCCGTGCACCTGCCAGAGGTCGACATGGTCGGTGCCGAGCCGGCGCAGCGAGGCCTCCAGGGTGCGCAGCAGGTGCCCCCGGGAGCCGTCCCGGCGGCGGCCGCTGCCCGGCCGCAGCCCCGCCTTGGTGGCGATGAGCAGATCGTCGCGGGGCACCAGGCTGCCCAGCAGGGAGCCGATCACCGACTCCGCGTCGCCGTCGGCGTACACGTCGGCGGTGTCCACGAGGTTGCCGCCCGCGTCGAGGTAACTCTTCAGCTGGGCGGCCGCGTCGTCGGCATCGGTGTCCCGTCCCCAGGTCATGGTGCCGAGCGCGAGCCGCGAAACCGCCAGCCCGCTTCGGCCGAGCGGTCGCTGTTGCATGGGTGAACCTTATTTCGAACCCGGCGTCACGGATATCCTCGCCCGGAGTCAAGTTCCTGCCCGACCTGCCCGGCGGCTGTGACGTGTTCGAGGTGAGCCGGTGATCCGCTGCACCGCCCCCATTGCGTAACCTGATGCGACCTGTGGTGCGGATGGTGGGAGGACCAGTGCGACTCGGGCTCAGCCTCGGATACCAGACGGCGTGGAGCACGCCCGCCGACCACCTGGCACTGGCCCAGGAGGCGGATCGGCTCGGCTACTCGGTGGTGTGGGCCGCGGAGGCCTACGGCTCCGACTCGCCGAGCATGCTGGCCTGGATGGCCGGCCAGACCGAGCGGATCGACGTCGGCGCCGCGGTGATGCAGATCCCCGCCCGCACCCCGGCGATGACCGCGATGACGGCGGCGACCATCGACGCCCTCTCCGGCGGCCGGTTCCGGCTGGGCCTGGGCGTCTCCGGCCCGCAGGTCTCCGAGGGCTGGCACGGCGTCCGCTTCGCCAAGCCCCTGGCCCGCACCCGGGAGTACGTCGACATCGTGAAGCTGGCGGTGGCCCGCAAGGAGGTCGCGTACGACGGCGAGCACTACACGCTGCCGCTGCCGGACGGCCCGGGCAAAGCGCTGCGGCTGGGCTTCCATCCCCCGCGCGAGCACATCCCGATCTACCTGGCCGCGGTCGGCCCGAAGAACCTGGAGCTGGCCGGCGAGATCGCCGACGGCTGGCTCGCCGTCTTCTACGCCCCGGAGTTCGCCGAGGAGCAGCTCGCCTCGGTCCGCGCCGGCCGCGCCAAGGCCGGCAAGGAGCTGGCCGGCTTCGACGTCGTGCCGTCGGTGCCGGTGGTGGTCGGCGACGACATCGCCACCTGCGCCGAGCTGGTCCGCTGGTATGCCGCCCTCTACGTCGGCGGCATGGGCAGCCGGCAGCAGAACTTCTACAACCAGCTCGCCACCCGGATGGGCTACGGCGACGCCGCCCGCGAGGTGCAGGACCTCTACCTGGCCAAGCGGCAGCGCGACGCGGCCGCCGCGGTGCCGATGGAGTTCATCGACCGCACCTCGCTGCTCGGCCCGAAGGAGCGCATCGCCGAGCGGATGCGCGAGTACGCCGCCGCCGGCGTCACCACCCTGTCGGTCACCCTGTTCGTGGCCGACCGCGACAGCGGCGTGCAGACCCTGCGGACCGTCGCCGAGGCGCTGGACCTCTCCGGAGTCGGCGAGTGACCTGGGTCGAGGCCATCGTCCTGGGCATCGTCCAGGGGCTCACGGAATTCCTGCCCGTCTCGTCCTCCGGCCACCTGCGGATCACCTCGGCGATCTTCTTCGGCCGGGACGCCGGGGCGTCGTTCACCGCGGTGACCCAGCTCGGCACCGAGGCGGCGGTGCTCATCTACTTTTTCAAGGACATCTGGCGGATCGTCCGGACCTGGGTGCTCGGCCTGTTCGACCGCTCGGTGCGTTCCAGCCTCGACTACCGCATGGGCTGGTACGTCATCGTCGGCACCATCCCGATCGGCATCTTCGGGCTGCTCTTCAAGGACCAGATCCGCACCGCCGGCCGCGACCTGCGGGTGGTCTCCACCACGCTGATCCTCGGGGCGATCGTGCTGGCCTTCGCCGAGTACTGGGGGCGGCAGACCCGCACGCTGGAGAACTTCCGGATGCGCGACGGCGTCATCATGGGCTTCGCCCAGGCCGCGGCGCTTATCCCCGGTGTCTCCCGCTCCGGCGGCACGCTCACCGCCGGCCTGCTGCTCAACCTCACCCGGGAGACGGCGGCCCGCTACTCGTTCCTGCTGGCCATCCCGGCCGTGGTGATCTCCGGCGTGTTCAGCATCCCGGACGTCTTCGAGCCGTCCGCGCCGGGCACCGCCGCGCCGAGCGGGGCGCAGATGATCGTCGCCACGGTGATCGCCTTCGGCATCGGCTACGCGGCCATCGCCTGGCTGCTGCGCTACGTCGCGCACCACACCCTGTACCTGTTCGTCCTCTACCGGGTGGCGCTCGGCACCCTGGTCATCTGCCTGCTCCTCACCGGCACGATCAACGCCACCTGACCTGACCCGCAGACGCCGCTGGCCGGCACCCCGTGTTGGGGGGTGCCGGCCAGCGTTCGTTTGTTGGGGTCAGCTGTTCCAGTGCTGGGCGACGAGGTCGGCGGCCTGCTGCTCCCACTGCGCGTACGCATCCGGGTAGGCCGAGACCTGCACGGTCTGGGCGGCCTCGGTCAGCGGCATGTCCGGCCAACCGTCAACCTGCTTCAGACCCTTCTCGAACGCCAGGGTCGAGTACTCGGGGTCGGTGATCTGCTCCGGCGTACCCCAACCACTGGACGGGCGCTGCTGGAACAGACCCAGCGAGTCATGGTCATTCTTGTCGCCGAGGTGGCCCAGGTTCTCCAGCTTCGACTCCTGCAGGCTCGTGGCGATCGAGATGACCGCGGCCCGCTCCGGCAGACCCGCCTTCTTCGTCGCCGCGATGATCGCCTTCGCGTTCGCGGTCTGCTCGTCATTCAGATCAATCTTCGACTGGGCGCCCTGCACACCGTGCGGGATCAGCTTGGCGCTGTCCGGCTTGTCGGCCTGCACCGCCACCGCGGCCGGCTTGCCCTCGACGGGACGGGCGTCGGCGTGGGCGGCGATCGGACCGGCGAAGACACCACCGGTGAAAGCCAGACCAGCAATACCCAGCACGCTCTTGCGCAGCATCGTGTTCATGAGGGAAAGCTCCATTCGGGGGTTGGCGCACACACGAGCCGATGGGGGTCGGCCAAGTGGTGTGCGCAAGCACCGTCAGGCGCTCAAAAAGGGGGGAAAGTCTTGGGGGATCATCCGGCGCGCGGGGCAGAGCCTCTTCGTCGCGCCGGGACCATGTACAACGACCGGCGACCCACCATCATTCCGGGACCGGCCACCTCACCTGGGGGGCAGCCCAGGGGCTCGGCCAGCCCGCCTGGACGGGCCTTCCGGCCACTCGCGTGAGGCAGTCTTCCTCGGTCATTCACGGGTACACAACGACCCCCACCCTGCGGCCATTCCGCCGCCACGGTGCCGCCGGTCACCCGCGAAACGGACACACCGACCCAGGCGACCCGGCCGGTGGAACACCACGGGTGTATCCGGACCCTGGAGACACCCATGACGTTCCACCCAGCGCCCCCACCCTGCTGGACGGTGAAACACCAGGCGGGTTTCCAGGCCTCGGGAGACATCGCTGACGTTCCACCCAAGGCCTTGCGGCCCGGGCCGGCGGAAGCGCCATGAAGGTAATCGCGACCCGGAGACCTACCTGGCGTTCCAGTCGGTGTCTGACCGGACATTCCTCACGACAGCCCCGAACTGGCAATCTTGGAGAGTTTCCGTTCGCTGCAAACGGCAAGTCGCCAAGATCCGCGCGGGTCGTGCGGGAGGTGGCGCAGCCGCCCCGGGGAGGGGTTACGGTGGCCGCGCCGGGTGCCGAGGGGGCGGGACAACAGCGCCGCCGGGCCGGGGAAGGGCAGCCGAGGGAGCAGGCAGAAACAACAGCGCCGCCCGGCCCAGGGGGACAGGCGGCGCCGTTGCTGTCGGTGTGCAGGTCGCCTCTCGGCGAGTGGCGCGACGCGGCTCCAGCCGGACGGTATTCCGCGAAGGCAATTTAGGTGAGGCCCGGGGACACTGGACACACCGACGCTCTGCACAACGGCTCGACCCGGCCCGGTGTTCCGGGCGGCGACGTGTCCGCCGTCACGTCCCCGCCCGATGGGGTGAACGCATGACTGACTCCGTCATGAGGCGCGGCGCCGCGGGGATGTCCGGCGTCCGACCCGGACAGGTCATTCGTCGCGGCCCACCCGGCTCGGTCGCGGCCCGACCGGCCCGCTGGTCTCCAGGTCGGGGAGGTGGCGGTGTCGGACGGCCGGGTGATGCCGCCACATCGCGTGGTGGAGTCGATCAAGGGGGTGGGAGCGCCTAGGGTGGTCAGCGTGGCGACCCTTCTGCTTCTGCGACACGGCCGGACCACGGCGAACGCCGACGGGGGCCTGGCCGGTCGGCAACCGGTCGAGCTGGACGAGACCGGGCGCGGCCAGGCCGCGGCGGTCGGCGAGCGGCTCAAGGGGCTTCCCCTCGCGGCCGTGGTGACCAGCCCGCTGATCCGCTGCCGGCAGACCCTGGAGCTGGCCCTGCCCGGCGCGGAGCCGGTGGCCGAGGAGGGGCTGATCGAGTGCGGCTACGGCGCCTGGGAGGGGCAGCCGCTGAAGAAGCTGGCGAAGGAGCCGCTCTGGCCGGTGGTGCAGCAGCACCCGAGCGCCGCCGTCTTCCCCGATGGCGAGTCGATGGCGGCGATGTCGGCGCGGGCGGTCGCCGCGGTGCGCGCCTGGGACGCCCGGATCAGCGCCGAGCACGGACCCGAGGCGGTCTGGCTGGCGTGCAGCCACGGCGATGTGATCAAGGCGATCGTGGCCGACGCGCTCGGCGTACACCTGGATCTTTTCCAGCGGATCGTGGCCGACCCGGCGTCGGTGACCGCGATCCGCTACACGCCGCTGCGGCCCTTCCTGGTCCGGCTGAATGATACCGGCGGCGACCTGGCCGGGTTGGTCCCGCCGCCGCGCAAGCGGCGCCGGCGGGCGACCAAGGCGACCGACTCGGACGCGGCGGTGGGCGGCGGCGCCGGGGTGGCCCGGTGAGCGGCCCCCGCCGCGCTCAGGAACGGCGGCCCGGGGTGGCCCCTGCCACGCTCAGGAACGGCGGCGCGGGGGTGGCCGGGTGGTCGGCCCCGCCACGCCCAGGAACGGCGGCGTGGGGGGTGGCCCGGTGAGCGGCACCGCCACGCCCGGCGACGGCCGTGGTCGGCAATGGCGTTTCGCCCTGGGCGGATTCGGCGTCGGTGCGCTGCGCGACGGTTCCGCCCGCCGGATAGGGTCGTGGGTATGACCCACCAGGTGCACGCCTTCGAGCCGCCGGAGCGGTTCGTCGCCGGAACCGTCGGCCCGCCGGGGGAGCGCACATTCTTCCTCCAGGCGCGCGGCGGTGGCCGGCTGGTCAGCGTCGCGCTGGAGAAGGTCCAGGTGTCCCTGCTCGCCGAGAAGCTGGAGGAGCTGCTCTCCGAGGCGCAGCGCCGGTTCGGCGTCGACCTGCCGGAGACGGCCCCGGTGACCGGTGACAACGACCCGCTCGACACCCCGGTCGACGAGGAGTTCCGGGTGGGCACCCTGGGCCTGGCCTTCGACGTGGACTCCGCCACCGTGGTGATCGAGGCGATCGCCGCCGGTGAGGCGGAGGTCGAGGTCGAGCTGGGCGACGCGGACGACGACACCGACGAGGACCCGGACGAGCCGGACGACGACCTCGACCGGCTCCGGGTCCGGTTGACCCCCGAGGCGACCCGCGCGTTCATCGAGCGGGCCCGCCGGGTGGTCAACGCCGGTCGCCCGCCCTGCCCGCTCTGCGGCCAGCCGCTCGACCCGGCCGGTCACCTCTGCCCCCGGCACAACGGTTATCACCGGTGACGTCGTCGGAACTTCGGCCCCGACAGGACGCCGCCGCCTCGCTGCGACTGCTCAGCGAGGGTGAGCTGACCCTGGAGGGGCGGCTGGTCGACGCCTCCAACGCCACCCTGCGCGGCATCATCACCCTCGACGGGGCGTCCGCGCACTGCGTCTACAAGCCGGTCCGCGGCGAGCGGCCGCTCTGGGACTTCCCGGACGGGACGCTCGCCGGCCGGGAGGTCTCGGCCTACCTGGTCTCCCAGGCCACGGGCTGGGATCTGGTGCCGCCGACCGTGCTGCGCGACGGCCCGTTCGGTCCCGGCTCCTGCCAGCTCTGGATAGACGAGCCGGAGGATGCCGAGCCGCTGGTCGGCTTCGTGCCGGCCGAGACGGTCCCGCCGCGCTGGTTCCCGGTCGCCGCGGCGCGCGACGACGACGGGGCCGCGTACGCGCTGGCGCACGCCGACGACCCGCGGCTGGCCCGGCTGGCCGTCCTCGACGCCGTGATCAACAACGCCGACCGCAAGGGCGGTCACGTGCTCGTCGGTCCCGACGACCGGATCTACGGGGTGGACCACGGGGTCTGCTTCCACGTCGAGGAGAAGCTGCGCACCGTGCTCTGGGGCTGGGCCGGCCGGCGGCTCCCGCCGGACGCGGTGGAGATGCTCGACGGGCTGGCCGGCCAGCTCACCGGTGCGCTCGGCGACGAGCTGGCCGAGCACCTCACCATCAGCGAGGTCGCCGAGGTGGCGGCCCGGGTGGACCGGCTGCGGGAGACCGGGCGGTTCCCGCTGCCGCCAGAGGAGTGGCCGGCCATGCCGTGGCCGCCCATGTGAGCCGCTGTCGCGTTGATCACCCGAGGCGCGCCACCCGAGCGCCTGACGGCTCGTTAGGCTGGCGGTCATGGAGTCTTGGACGGGGCACGAGGTGCCACGGCTGCCGGGTAAGGGCACGCCACTGAGCTTGTACGACTCGGCGCGGCAAGGTCTCCACCCCAGTCAGCCCGACGGCGCGGCCACCATGTACGTCTGCGGCATCACCCCGTACGACGCCACCCACCTCGGGCACGCCGCCACGATGATCACCTTCGACCTGGTGCAGCGGATGTGGCGGGACGCCGGCCTGACCGTGCGGTACGTGCAGAACGTCACCGACATCGACGATCCGCTGCTGGAGCGGGCCGAGCGGGACGGCGAGGACTGGAAGGTCCTGGCCATGCGGGAGACCGCCCTGTTCCGCGAGGACATGGAGGCGCTGCGGATCATCCCGCCGGCGCACTACGTCGGCGCGGTCGAGTCGATCCCGGACATCGCCGAGAAGGTCCTCGTGCTGCTCAAGGACGGCGCGGCGTACCGGCTCGACGACGGCACCGGTGACGTCTACTTCGACGTGGCCGCCGCCCCCGCGTTCGGCTACGAGTCCAACCTCTCCCGAGAGCAGATGCTGGAGATCTTCCCGGAGCGCGGCGGCGACCCGGACCGGGCCGGCAAGCGGAACCCGCTCGACCCGCTGCTGTGGCGCGGCGCCCGCGAGGGCGAGCCGTCCTGGCCGGGCGGCGAGCTGGGCGCCGGCCGTCCCGGCTGGCACATCGAGTGCGCGGTCATCGCGCTGAACCTGCTCGGCGACCGGGTCGCCGTCCAGGGCGGCGGCAACGACCTGCTCTTCCCGCACCACGAGTGCTCGGCGGCGCACGCCGAGCGGCTGACCGGCCAGGCGCCGTTCGCCGACCACTACGTGCACGCCGGCATGATCGGCCTGGACGGCGAGAAGATGTCGAAGTCCAAGGGCAACCTGGTCTTCGTCTCCCGGCTGCGGGCCGACCAGGTCGACCCGATGGCCGTGCGGCTGGCGCTGCTCAGCGGGCACTACCGCAGCGACCGTTCGTGGACCGACGAGCTGCTCCTCGCGGCGCAGGAGCGGCTGGCCCGCTGGCGCCGGGCGGCCGCCGGCCCGGCCGGCCCGTCCGGCGAGGAGCTTCTCGCCGGGGTACGCGCCCGCCTGGCCGACGACCTCGACACCCCGGGCGCGCTGGCCGTGGCCGACGCCTGGGCCGACCAGGCTCTCGCCGGCGTGGCCGCCGACGCCGACGCCCCGAAGCTCTTCGCCGACACGGTGGACGCCCTCCTCGGCATCCGCCTCTGACCCGCGCCGACCTGCGATCTCGGCGCTCCGCCGGGCATCCGGCCGGCGGGGATGGCGCAGTCGCGTCCGTGCCGATCCCCGATCAGGTGCGTGAGTGGGGACGGCAGGTCGTCCGCCGGCCCGTCCCGGAGCCGGCCGGGCGGCGCGGTCAGCCCAGCACGAGGCCGGGGTCGGGGTCGGACTCCGTGGCCGGGGCGGGGATCCGGTACTCCTCGGTGAGGGTGGTCATCGGGCCGGGCCAGGTGGCGTGGGCGACCTCGATCGGCTTGCGCTGGGCGTCGTAGGCGACGTGCAGCAGGTGCAGCACCGGGGTGTCCGGCCGGATCTGGAGGATCTCGGCCTCCTCCCGGCTGGGCTGGCGGGCGCTGATCGTGTCGGTCGCCGTGACGTACCGGCGGCCGGTGGCCTCCTCGGCCTCCTGGTAGAGCGGGCGGCCGAACGCCTCGGCCCGCTCCAGCGAGGTGCCGGCGGTGTCGGCGGGCAGGAACCAGGAGGCGCCCACCTCGACGGGTGAGTCGTCGGTGCGGACGAGGTGCCGCCGGCAGAGCAGTTCGGTGCCGTCGGCCACCCCGAACGCGTCGGCCACCTCGGGCGGGGCGGCGGCGCGGCCCACCGAGACGAGCTGCTGCCGGTACCGGGCGGCCAGGTCGGTGTGGTAGCCGCGGAAGCCGCCGTACCGGTCCCGGGAGAGCCGGTTGAGGCGGCGCCGGGTGCCCCGCACGTAGGTACCGGAGCCGGGTTTGGTGATCAGGATGCCCTCGACCCGCAACTGGTCGACGGCCCGTTGCACGGTCTGCTTCGCCACGCCGAACATCTCGGCGATGGCCGGGATGGACGGCAGCCGCTCGCCCGGGCCCCAGTCGCCGCGGCGCACCTGGGACTTGAGCTGCGCGGCGATCTGCCGGTGCGGGAACTCGGCCGCGCCGGGATTGATCTGCATGCCCGCCTCCTCATGACAGCTAGGTTCCTAGGATGCCGTAGAGACGGTGACCTCGCCACCCCGGACACGAAGAAACCGGGCCCTCGGACAGGACCCGGCCTTCGTCGGAAAGGTGTTACCAGGAGCCGGCGGTGGGGCCGGCGGAGCCGCCCCGGCGGCGCAGGTACTTCTCGAACTCCTGGGCGATCTCGTCACCGGTCAGCGGGGTGATGCCGGCGTCGCCGACCCGCTCCTCCAGCTCGCGGACGTACTCGCCGAGCTCGGCGTCCTGCTCGGCGGCGCTGCGCACCCGCTGCTCCCACTCGGCGGCCTCCTCGGCCAGGTCGGCCATCGGCACCGGCAGGTCGAGCACCTCCTCGACCCGGTGCAGCAGCGCCAGGGTCGCCTTGGGGCAGGGCGGGTTGTTGGCGTAGTGCGGCACGTGCACCCAGAACGACACGGCGTCCACCTCGGCCCGGGTGCAGGCGTCGTGCAGCACGCCCACGATGCCGGTCGGCCCGTCGTAGCGGGTGGGGGTGAGCTGGTAGCGCTTGGCGGCGTCGGCGTCCGAGGCGCTGCCGCTGATCGGCAGGGGCCGGGTGTACGGCACGTCGGCCAGCAGCGCGCCGAGCAGCACCACCCGTTCCACCTCCAGGCTGTGGCAGATCTCCAGCACCTGCTCGCAGAAGGTGCGCCAGCGCATGCTCGGCTCGATGCCGCGGATCAGCACCACGTCCCGCTCGGTGCCCTCCGGGCTGGCCACCATGAAGCGGGTGGTCGGCCACTCGACCCGACGGGTCTCCCCGTCGGCCATGGTGATGGTCGGCCGGCTCACCTGGAAGTCGTAGAAGTCCTCCGGGTCCAGCTCGGTCACCTGCCGGGCCTGCCAGACCTGCTCCAGGTGTTCCACGGCCGCGGTGGACGCGTCCGCGGCGTCGTTCCACCCCTCGAAGGCCGCGATGGCGACCGGGGACCGCAGCACCGGCAGTCCGTCGAACTCGGTCACGCCGTCACCCCACCCTGCTCGTCGGGAGCGGCACCCGGGTGTCGCCCGGCAGTCCGCCCGCCTACGACGTTTCCAGCTCGGCGCGTCTGACGCCGCGCCGCGACCTGGAACCGTCGCACGGTCGCGTCGCTGTTGTCCTTCACGTCCGCCAGCCTACGTGCCGCCGCCGGACGCGGCCCGTCGGCCGCGCCGGTCGGCCGGCCGGACCACTCGGGCGAACCGGATGAAACGTACGCGGTGATCCCGCTGACAGTATGTGGGAAGCCCAGGTTGCGGTGACCCGTCGAGGCCGCGCCGCACTAACCTGGCCCTGTGCGGACTTCGTTGCTCGATGTGCTGGCGGACCGGATCCTGATCGCCGACGGGGCGATGGGGACGATGCTGCAGGCGGCCGACCTGACCCTGGACGACTTCGACGGCCTTGAGGGCTGCAACGAGATCCTCAACGTCACGCGGCCGGACGTGGTCCGCAGCGTGCACGAGGCCTACCTGGCCGCCGGCGCGGACTGTGTGGAGACCAACACCTTCGGCGCCAACCTGCCCAACCTCGCCGAGTACGGCATCGCGGAGCGGATCCGCGAGCTGTCCGAGGCCGGCGCGCGGCTCGCCCGGGAGGCCGCCGACGCGTACGCGACGGCGGAGCAGCCCCGGTTCGTGCTCGGCTCGATGGGGCCCGGTACCAAGCTGCCCACCCTCGGGCACGCGGCGTACGCCACCCTGCGGGACGCGTACCAGGAGAACGCCGCCGGCCTGATCGCCGGTGGGGCGGACGCGCTGATCATCGAGACCTGCCAGGACCTGCTCCAGGTCAAGGCCGCGGTGGTCGGGTCGAAGCGGGCCCGGGCCGAGCTGGGGCGGGACGTCCCGATCATCTGCCAGGTGGCCGTGGAGACCACCGGCACCATGCTGCTGGGCAGCGAGATCGGCGCGGCGCTGACCGCCATCGAGCCGCTCGGCGTCGACCTGATCGGCCTCAACTGCTCGACCGGCCCGGCGGAGATGGGCGAGCACCTGCGCTACCTGTCCCAGCACGCGCGCATCCCGGTCTCGGTGATGCCGAACGCCGGCCTGCCCGTGCTGACGGCCGACGGGGCGTACTTCCCGCTGAGCCCGGTCGAGCTTGCCGACGCCCTGGAGCAGTTCGTCACCGACTACGGCGTGGCCCTGGTCGGCGGCTGCTGCGGCACCACCCCGGAGCACATCCGGGTGCTCGTCGAGCGGTTGCGCGGGTGGCGGCCGGTGGCCCGGGAGCCGCGCCCCGAGGCGGGCGTCGCCTCGATCTACCACCACGTGCCGTTCGCCCAGGACGCCAGCATCCTGATGGTGGGGGAGCGGACCAACGCCAACGGCTCCAAGGCGTTCCGTGAGGCGATGCTCGCGGCCGACTGGCAGGCGTGCGTGGAGATCGCCCGCAGTCAGGCCCGGGACGGCTCGCACCTGCTGGACCTCTGCGTCGACTACGTCGGCCGGGACGGCACGCAGGACATGCGCGAGCTGGCGGGCCGGTTCGCCACCGCCTCCACCCTGCCGATCATGCTGGACTCGACCGAGCCGGCGGTGGTCGAGGCGGGGCTGGAGATGCTCGGCGGCCGCTGCGTCGTCAACTCGGTCAACTTCGAGGACGGCGACGGCCCGGAGTCCCGCTACGCCCGGGTCATGCCGGTGGTCCGCGAGCACGGCGCCGCCGTGGTGGCGCTGCTCATCGACGAGGAGGGCCAGGCCCGCACCCGGGACTGGAAGGTACGCGTCGCCTGCCGGCTGATCGACGACCTGACCGGCCGGTGGGGGCTGCGCCGGGAGGACATCCTCATCGACGCGCTGACCTTCCCGATCGCCACCGGCCAGGAGGAGACCCGCCGCGACGGGATCGAGACGATCGAGGCGATCCGGGAGATCGCCGCCCGCTACCCGGGGGTCAACTTCACCCTGGGCATCTCGAACGTCTCCTTCGGCCTGAACCCGGCGGCCCGGCAGGTACTCAACTCGGTGTTCCTGCACGAGTGCGCGCAGGCCGGCCTGACCTCGGCGATCGTGCACGCCAGCAAGATCCTGCCGATGTCGAAGATCCCCGACGAGCAGCGCGAGATCGCGCTCGACCTGATCTACGACCGGCGCCGCGAGGGGTACGACCCGGTGCAGCGGTTCATCCAGGTCTTCGAGGGGGTCGACGCCGCCTCGGCGCGGGCCACCCGGGCCGAGGAACTGGCGGCGCTGCCGCTGGAGGAGCGGCTCAAGCGGCGGATCATCGACGGCGAGCGCAACGGCCTGGAGGCCGACCTGGACACCGCGATGGCGCAGGGGCGCACACCGCTGTCCATCATCAACGACCTGCTGCTGGACGGCATGAAGGTGGTCGGTGAGCTGTTCGGCTCCGGCCAGATGCAGCTCCCGTTCGTGCTCCAGTCCGCTGAGGTGATGAAGACCGCGGTGGCCTACCTGGAGCCGCACATGGAGAAGACCGACGACGACGGCAAGGGGCGGATCGTGCTCGCCACCGTCAAGGGCGACGTGCACGACATCGGCAAGAACCTGGTGGACATCATCCTGTCCAACAACGGCTACGACGTCGTCAACATCGGCATCAAGCAGCCGATCAACGCGATCCTCGACGCCGCCGAGGAGCACCGGGCCGACGCGATTGGCATGTCCGGCCTGCTGGTCAAGAGCACGGTCATCATGAAGGAGAACCTGGCCGAGATGGCCTCGCGCGGGGTCGCCGAGCGCTGGCCGGTGCTGCTCGGCGGCGCGGCCCTCACCCGGGCGTACGTGGAGGACGACCTGCGCTCGGTGTTCCCCGGGCAGGTGCACTACGCGCGGGACGCGTTCGAGGGGCTGTCCCTGATGGACCGCGTGATGACGGCCAAGCGGGGCGGCGCGCCGGTGGTGGACCCGGAGCGGGAGGCCGCCCTGGCTGCCCGCCGGGAGCGGCGCGAGCGGCAGCGGGCCCTGGTCCGCGAGGCGCTGCCGGAGCTGGACGACGCCTCGGTCCGTTCCGACGTGGCCGCCGACGCGGAGGTGCCCACCCCGCCGTTCTTCGGCACCCGGGTGGTGAAGGGCGTGCCGCTGGCCGACTACGCGGCGCTGCTCGACGAGCGGGCCACCTTCCTGGGCCAGTGGGGGCTGCGCGGCGCCCGGGGCGGCAAGGGCCCGTCGTACGAGGAACTGGTGGAGACCGAGGGACGGCCGCGGCTGCGCTACTGGCTGGACCGGCTGATCGCCGACAAGGTCCTCGAGGCGGCCGTGGTGTACGGCTACTTCCCGGCCTACTCGGAGGGCAACGACCTGGTGGTGCTGGACGAGAACGGGCACGCCGAGCGGGCCCGGTTCTCGTTCCCGCGGCAGCGGCAGGAGCGCCGGCTCTGCCTGGCCGACTTCTTCCGGCCCAAGGGCGAGCAGCTGGACGTGGTGGCGTTGCAGCTGGTCACGGTCGGGCAGCCGATCAGCGAGTACACGGCGAAGATGTTCGCCGGCAACGAGTACCGCGACTACCTGGAGGTGCACGGCCTGTCGGTGCAGCTCACCGAGGCGCTGGCCGAGTACTGGCACCGGCGGATCCGCGCCGAGCTGGTCCTGCCGGGTGGGCGTACGGTCGCCGACGAGGACCCGGCGGACCTGGCCGGCCTGCTGCGCACCGACTACCGGGGCTGCCGGTACGCGTTCGGCTACCCGGCCTGCCCGGACCTCGAGGATCGGGCGAAGATCGTGGAGCTGCTCGGCGCCGAGCGGATCAACGTCCAGCTCTCCGAGGAGTTCCAGCTCGTCCCCGAGCAGGCCACCGACGCGATCGTCGTCCACCACCCCGAGGCCAACTACTTCAACGCCAAGTGATCACCGCAGGCGTTCTGACCTGCGGTGGAGCACCCGGAACACCCCTGATTCGCAAGATCATGCCGTTTCCAGGCCGTCGGGGGTCTGCGGGTCGTCGGCGAAGGCGTGGTCGATCGCGCGGCGGGTGCGGTCCTCGCTGGTCGGTAGCAGGTGGGTGTAGATCCGGAGGGTGAAGCCGGGGTCGGCGTGCCCGAGGTACGCCGAGAGGGCCTTGATGCTTTCGCCGGCGTCGAGCAGGACCGAGGCGTAGGTGTGCCGGAGTACGTGCATGCCGTTGTGCCGGTTGTCGGGGACGCCGGTGGCGCGGATGGCGGGCTTCCAGACGCCCGAGTTGAAGCCCGTCCGGCTCAGCGCCGTTCCGGCCGGGGTCGTCAGGTAGAGCGTCACGGTCCGCGGCTCGCCGGTCGAGGTGCCCCACGGAAGGGTGACGTCGACCGGCGGGTACCGCTTGGCGTGCTCGGTCAGGCGACGTGACACCGACTCCGGCAGGGGGACTTCGCGGACCTTGCCGCCCTTGGGCGGCGCGAAGATCAGGCGCCCTCGGACGAGCTTGACCTGACGAGTCACGTGCAGGACCGGCCGGGCTGGGTCGATGTCGTCCGGGCTGACGCCGAAGATCTCACCCTGCCGCAGGCCGCAGCCCGCGCCCAGGTCGACGGTGACCCGGTACCGGTCGGCCAGGGCGGCTCGGAAGCGGGAGCGTAGGTCGTTGGGCCAGGGGACCACCTTGGGCGCTTGGTACTTCGGAGGCCGGATCGTCTTGACGGCGAAGGGGTTGCTGACGACCTTCCGGTCGTCGACGGCCGCGTTGAAGATCATGGAGACGTCGTTGAACAGGACTCGGCGGTAGCTGGCCGCGAGGCCCTTCGTTTGCAGCAGGTGTGCCCAGGCGCGGATGGTGGCGGGTTGGATCGTGGTGAGCGCCTGGTCCCCGAAGACGGGGTAGACGTGGAGCCGGAACTCGTATTCGAGCCGGTCCCGGGTCAGTTCGTCGGTGGTCGCGGCGGCGAGCCGGTCGTCGGCGTAGCGCTTGAACGTGATGCGTCCGGCGTCCGGGTCGACGTAGGTGCCCTTGAGGATGTCGGCCTGGACGCGGGCGAGGAACGCTTGCGCTTCCCGCTTCTTCGTGTCCGGGAACGACTGTGACTTCTCTTTGCCGTCTGGCGAGGTGTACCGGACGCGGTAGCGCATTCCCTGGCCGCATTCGGGTTTCGGTTCCTGGCGGGACTTGCCATCGAGGCCGGTGACGGTGCGGTACCAGCGGTCGACAATGTGGGCCATGTCAGGCCGCCGTGGACTGGTCGGCGAACCAGGCGCGCACCGCGTCGGGATCGTAGCGGAGGTGGCGGCCGACGCGGGCGGCGGGTGGCCCGTACTTGCGCTTGCGCCACTGGTAGAGCGTCTGGACGGGGACTCGCAGGTAGGCGGATACGTCTTCGATTTCCCAAAGCGGTTCGGGGGTGGCAGGTGTGTTCATCGAGGCTCCTTTCGAGCGGTAGCGATGGGCGGATCAGGAAGGCATGTCCGGGAGCGTTCGAGCGGGGACCGACGGCGGTGGTGTCGCTGTGGAGTTGTCAAGGAACGGGCTCACGGGGTCGTTGACACGTAGGTGTCAAGCGGCCAGGGATCGGGTCACGGTGCGCTGCTGCGCCAGCTCGTCGGCCAGGGCGTCGAGGCCGGCGAGGTGTCGGGCGCGGGCCATGGCGGCGGCGGTGTTGGCCAGGAGGGCGTCGCCGGTGGTGATCCAGCCGGTGGCGTGGTAGCCGAGTTCGTAGATGACCTGCTCGGCTTGCTCGTCGTCCCAGGTGTGCGGGTGGCCTTCGGTGCGCCGCCAGATGGTGCGCTGCATGCGGATGAAGCCGAGGGTGGCGGAGAAGGCGCGGCTCTTGGTGGTGATGTGGCCGCCGTAGCCGAACTGGTGCGCCCACCGCCGCAGGCGGGTGTAGTCGGGGTGTTCGCCGAGGTCCCAGCAGGCGCGGATGAGACGCCCGAGGTGGGTGCGGAGGTCGCCGTGGACGTCGACGGAGAGGTCGTCGACGCGGCGCAGGGTCAGTCCGGTGACTTCGGTGCTCTTGGTGACGTACTTGGCGATGTAGCCGGTGATCTGGGCGAGGTTGACCTCACCGCCCGGGGCGTTGACGTGCTTGATGTCCAGGCCCTTGTCGCCCCACGCGATGTGCCAGCCCTGGCCGCCATTGGCCGGGTGCGAAGCGGAGGTGTAGGCGGTCTTCACGAAGGCGACCCGGGCGGCTTCCTCGAACATGTCCCGGGTGATCTCACGGGGCGGGGGGACGATCGCGCCGGGGCAGTCGGGGTTGTGGCCGTCGAGGCGGATCAGCGCGTGGTAGTGCACCACGCCGCGTACCTGGAACTCGTAGACCTTGATGTAGCGGCGGCGCAGCTCCACGCCGTGAGCGCGGCCGAGGCGGCGCAGTTCCCGGTCAACCTGCTGGATGGTGCGGCGCCACAATTCCGGTGCTTCGTGGTTCCACACGACTTGGGCGGTGTGGTCGTAGCAGTCCAGGCAGAGCGGTTGCCCGAGCTGCCCGTCTCCGGCCTTGTGGCGCTGCCCGCAGCGCAGGTCGACGCCATGGGGGCAGGTGCGGCCGAACGGGTGGCAGACGGAGGCCCGGCAGGTGCAGCCGTCCTTGCGGCGGCAGTCGGCGGCGTGAACCTTGACGACCCGGTGGTGCACGGGCCCGAAGGAGAGGCTTAGGGCCATGGCCCGGATCGAGCACTTCAACAACCCGAACGCCCCGAAGCCGAACAGCATCGTCGTAGCCGTGACCGTCTTCGTTCAAGACGAGCAGGGACGGGTGCTCCTCATCCGGCGCACCGACAACGGCCTCTGGGCACTGCCCGGCGGCGCTCAAGACTTCGGTGAGTACATCGCCGAGACAGCCGTGCGTGAGACACGCGAGGAAACCGGCATCGAAATCGAGGTGACCGGAGTAGTGGGTATCTACACCAACCCGAATCACCTGGTCGAGTACAGCGACGGCGAGGTCCGGCAGCAGTTCTCGATCTGCTTCCGAGCCGGATACGTCAGTGGCGAGACGATGACCAGTGACGAGTCGTCGGCGGTGAGCTGGGTCTCGCGTGACGAGCTGGCAGATTTTTCGATCCATCCCTCCATGCGCCTCCGCCTCGAACACGGGTTTGAGCGGCGAGGAGAGCCCTACATCGGGTAAGCCGTCAAGCGCGACTGTGTGCGCCGTACAGCTTCCAAAAGCGCTGGCTCAGCCTTCCGCCAAAATCGCGTAACGGTATGGTCCGGTCCATATCTCTCACGGATCTCGGCCAACCGTTCCTCCGCAGTGAAATCCTGTCCGTCCGGCCCGGTAGTCATGTCAGCGAACCACAAGGCATCCGAGGTTCGGGATTCCTCCTTCGGAAACTCCGCCATAAGGACATCCGCCAGTCCACGCTCCGCCGCCTCGAAGGATGCACATGAATGGTGGGCGACCAATGCAGCGAGCCGGAGATCGTAGCCGTTCTTTAGCAGCCAGCGGGCTCCGTCAAGGGAATGGAAACCCGTCTGGACAACATCCGGAGCGTAACCGACGTCGTGTAGCCAGGCCGCAATCTCGAGGACCGCCCAGTCGTCGCCCACGATCTTTGCAAGGCCGCGCGCCTTGGCTGCAACCATGGTCACATGCCGCCAGCGTCGGGGAAGCGGCCCGGCCAGCTGGCGCTCGGCAAGACAGGCCGCTCTTTCTACCGAGGAGGTCACCGCGCCAGCTTACGTCCCGCTGAGGTGGAGCTGAAGGCCCGGATGCCTCTACACTCGCGGTGGTTCGGGTCGCGTCAGATGGGTGGTCGTCGTTGGGTCTGCCAGCTCGGATCCTTTCTTGGCAAGCAAGGACCTTGGCCAATTCAAGGTACTGGCGTCTCCGGGCGCACACGATGCGGCTACGGGGGGCTTCCACCTCCGCAGTAGCCCGATCGGCCGCATATGCTCGTGAATCGCGATTGATGGCTTGGCTCTTGGCAAAGTCGTTCGGCCGTGTGGCTCTGCCCGTCGTCATGACAGTCGCGCTTGTCATCGGGACCCAAGCGCTTGGGGCATACCTAAAGGAATCGGCCGCTCATTGGATGTACCTCCCGTCGTGGCTTGCTACAAGCGCGGCATGGCTTGGAGGTGCTCCCGGCACGAACTACCAGGCGGTCCTCACGGCCGCACTGTCCGTTACGGGAACCTTGGCGGGTGTCTACTTCGCTACCGTCTCCTTCGTGTTCTCGACCACGTATAAGGATGCGACGGCGAGAGTTCGAGCTCTGGTTACCCGGCTTCCTGGGGGGCGTGTTTACGCATCCGTCTTCTTCTTGGCCGTGCTCTTCACGTTCGCAACACTCGCAATGTCAGTTACCGGTAGAGAGCCTAACCGGCTCGCGCTCTGCATCGTGTCCGCGCTCGGCGGATTTGTGGTTCTCTCCTTCGGCCGGCTTCGGACTCAGCTCTACGGCCTGCTTGAACCGGTCAAATTACTGTCGGTGGTGCAACGTGACGTTGCCCGATGGACCGCGCAAGCCGCGAGGCTGGTCGACCGCGATCCGACTGGCTCACGCACTCGTCTAAGCCGTGCACAGACTCTTGAGTCGCTCCTGGCGCTGCGAGACCTTTGCTTCTTGATCCGTGATCGTGAGAGAGCGGCCACGAACGTTCCATCACAATATGCCGGGATAGATCCCCGAACCCTGTCTGCGGCGCGATGTGTCTTGGTGGTTTGGCTACAGTACACACGACGGAAACAGGCGCTCCTCCAGCTTCCCGGTTGGTGCTACCGGCGTTCTCGCCATAAAGATTGGCTCCTGGCCAGCGACTACGAGGTAGGGGTAGCGCTGGCGACAGGGACGACGTTGCAAGCCGCTGTGGCCGATGACCCACTATGGGTTGAACGCTACTTATCTCAAATCCTTAGCGAGTTTCTGGGTGGACGCGAAGCGCCCCAGCTCGCAAACATTCTTGACAGCCGTTACGATCCGGTGCGCGACTTGCTGTCGCACGGTATGTTCGCCGAGTCCCGGCTATGGATCGAGACTGTCGTGGCACCGGCAAAAGCTGCCACGCTCGCTGGTGCTCGGCAAGAGGCGGCAGGCGCCCCCAATCCCGAGGCGACAGATGCGGTCGAGGACCAGCCCCTCACTAGAGGTGGCTCTGCGTCTGACGGGCATCTTTACAACCTGGCCGACTTCGTGGCGCTTGCATACACGCAAGCGGTCTTAGGTTCGTACGACTACGTACAGGCCCTATCAGCCGATTTCGCGCAGTGGACGGTTGCTCAAGCTCGCGGCAAAGACGAACGCAATCTGGGTCCAGTAGCAGCCGAGATGGTGCGGAACATACGGGATGCACTCAAGTTCGAAGAATCTGTTGAGGGCCACCGAGTCACATCTGAGGCGAACATAAAGCAGCTGATTGCCCGAGCGGTAGCGACCGAGACTATCGATGAGGCGACGCTGCTATTGGCGGCATTCGAGGATGATTTCTGGCCTTGGGCAAGAAGCTTGGTTGCCAAGGATACGCCGGCTGCCGGTGCAGCGTTAAGTCGCTTGTATGAGGCCGTGCATAAATGGAACAACTTAGTGTTGGTGCTGTCGGAGCTCTTTGAGCAGTGCGAGGCCGTCCATCGGGACGTCGATGACCGGTGGCCTAATCTCAGTCTCGAGGGCGTTAGGGAGCGGCTGGCCGCGTTGCAAGACAGGCTTCGGGCTCCTATCGCTAGGGTCGCGACAAGCGTAGATCCTGAAATGAGCTCCGACCGACCTGATGTCTTTGGGTGGGCCTTCTATCGGGCGCATCAGGACTTGCTCGACGACGTGCTCGTTGACCAGAGCCCTATACGAACCGATCTGGAGGAGCGCCTACGAGGGCTTGTCGTCGCGACTAGCCGGGCCGGCAGCCGACTACGTGCGACAGTGCGGCGCGAGCATGGCCAGGTACTGGGCTCCTTTTGGTCTGAACCAGTGCTACTTCTGCTACAGCTCTCGGGCGTGGCTCTAGTCGCGGGCCTTGCGCGACCAAGGCCCGACATGCTGGCAGTGTTCGAAAGCGTCTGGGGTGGTCTGTTGGACCGGAACCCCCAGGCTGTTCTCGACATGGGCCTAGGAGCGGTAGCCATGGACGATGCGCTTTTCGGCATCTCGCCCGGAAAAATGAAACGCGCAAATCGGCATCAGCAAGCTACGTCCGCATTCGAGGAAATGGGTCTCGCGGGCGCGAACGATGGCGCGGAGTACGACGGCCTTTGGCCAGCGGACGACCGTTTGGAGCCCAGAACGAGGGCAATGCTTCAGCACGTCAGCTACGGGGACTTCGAGGATCTGTTTGTAGCCGGTTGGTTAGTGTCGCAAGCACGGCGACGAGGTGCCGTTATATCTGAAGATCGGATCGGCCCCCGTTTGAGGGGCCTGATTAGGTCCTTGGCTGACAGAGGCGGAGATGAAACTAACGGTGGGGCAGAGTCTCCTGCTCCCGCTGACGGGGAAGATCCTCCGACGGGAGACCTATGAACGGCAGATTGCAGTCACGCGTATCGAGGCATCACTGGGCTCTGTCTGCCGCACCGGAGATGAATACCCTCAAGGATCCCGCACTGCCTGGCGGCTTCTATGCAACGATGCTCAGTCAAGACTTTAGTCATTTGCATTACGCGTACGACATGGATCTCGAATATGAGGGCGTAGATCCCAAGCGGGGCAGCGAAATTGTTCGGTGTTTGTTGCGCGAACTCGACCGGCACGAGCGCACGAGAGCGGGTGAGCTTTTTCCGGTTCTGGTCTCGACTGTCGCAACCGACCACATGATGTACGGCAGATGCGTATTCGAGTTGTTCAGGGACGAGGGAGCCGACTTCCCCGGGCCGCGTCTCGGCGTTCTCCCCGGCTGGTCACTTCGGCGCAAACGAGGACAATATTTCCAGGCGCTCCACAGGGAGGGAAGGGTCGAGTGGCGGCAGCTGCCGGCTACGAGTCTTGTCGAATTTCGACTCCCCGGCAGGCTGGGGAAAGATTTGTATAGTGTAAGAAGACGCTTGCAGGTACTCGACGCGCACCGGCCTGGCGACTTAGCCATGGTTGCTAGATCACGGGTCACGGGCTACGACTTCAGTGCTCACCGAAAATTACTTGATGAAATGGCTGCCCGAGCCACTAGGCGCATCGGTTGGCATGGCCGGGATGCCTATTTGGAGCGCGCTACCAACAGCTACCGGACCTACAGGCAGCTTCGCTTCCGCCGTACGTGGCTGATGATCGTAAATGCCACCAGCGAAACGTTAACCCGTGTCTGCAACCATCCAGATGTGATTGGCGACATGGCACTGCAGGTTCGGGTCACTGGGGTACCCACAATCGCAGAAATCGAACGCCATGCCGATGCTTTGATCAGCGGGTCTATTTCTCTAGACGAGATCTTCAGAAGTGTCTTGCATCCGCGGCGCTGACAGACCTTCAACCCGGCCACACGGTCTCTCCGTTAAGCAAGTCGTGAAGCGGATGTAAGGCATCCCGTGACCGGGGGGCACCGAGAGTTGGAAAGTCGTGTGAGAACTTTCTGTACGAGATCAAGGCGGCCCGCGTCGCGGGCCGCTCGCGCCGCCGAACCTGGGCCGGGCCGATGGCCCGCCGGCGCGCCTCTGGCCTTCGGCCGCCAGCGCGTCGGTGATAGCCCGCCGGCGGCGCGACATGCGACGAAGCCCCGGGCCGCCATGACTTATGGCAGTTCCGGGGCTTCATGTTAGTCGAGACACAGACAATGCCTCCGGCGGGGCGCTCGGGCATTCCGGGATGGTGGCGCCATCCCGACAACCTCCGTCCGGGCAAAGCCGAGTGGGTGGGGCCTGTCCGGTCAAGGTCGTTCAGCCGCTGGGTGCTCCACCTTGACCGGACAGGCCCCACCCACTCCACAGAGTGCGGACGAAGGCCGACGGGATGGCTGGCAGGCGCAGTAGGGGAGGCCGCGCGGGTCGACCAGGCCGGTGACCGATCACCGATTTTGCTCCAAGCCCCCTAGCCGAATCTTCGGGCGCTCGTACTATTCCCGCGATTATTCGCAGTACTCCGTCCCTGGATCCATGATCGACTGCCGGGTGACACTTCGGTGACAGCTTGGGCGTCGCTTCGGCACACGGCAGACCTAGAACGGTGGCTCTTCGTCGAAGTTTCCTCGCGCTTTGGGTGGGGCGGCGCTTGCCCAGGGGTCGTCGAATTGGGTAGGGGCCTTCTTCCCGAAACGCCCCGGGCCTTCTTTCTTCGATATGCCTTGCTCCACGTCTCGAAGCGTGTCATCGATGAGGGAATCGATTCCGAGGGCCTCCCGACGCGCTGCGTCAAAAAGCCGCTCAAGTGTGGTATTCCAAGATGCGCGCTCGCCCTCGCTGTCTCCTGAGGCGGTGGACAACTCTTGGACTGCCTTTCCATCCGCGTTCAATAGGGTGAGCTGATAGTAAAGACCTTCGAATCGGTCCTCGTGCCGCTCGATAGTGACGCCTGAGTTGGAGGCAGGGTAAAGGTACTGGTCGTCGCGGTCTGTCTCGATCCAGCGGATGCCGCTGTCCAGCGTGCGCTGAAGAAGCTTCTCCGCTAGGCTAACCATCCGGCCCCGGACGTCCTGCTCTCGGCTCATTTGTTGTTATCTCCCGTCCGGGTAACTATCTCGCCCACCCACATGCTGAACTCATCGCAGACTTGGCCTATCGACGCTCGGGCCTTGCTGCAGTGCTTCACGAGAGCGGTATCTGACGACCGCGCAATCGCTTGACCAGCGATCCGAGCGAGAAGAACGCTTTCCTGAAGTAGATTCAGCAAGTCGTACTCGTCTTTGTCGCTTGGGGTATCGCTGACGTTCAGCATGCCACGCACATTCCCGGCAACCTGACGCCAGTTCTTGAGTTGCCGCTGTGCGTGCCCGGCGTCATCAGCCTCAATCGCAGCATCAAGTTCGTTCGATATCCAGTGGAGCTGAGGGACCAGGAGGGCGAGAAGCACTCGGCCTCTCAGCTTGGACTCCGTCGCCATCACCGCACGTTCAGCGGCCTGGGCCGCCGTGGTGGCTTTTACAGCCTGTCGCCACGCCTGCACGATGCCAGCGATAGCCAGGGGGAGGCCTGCAACGCTTATCCAGTCGGCCCACCAGTTCACGGTGGCCCAGGCGGGAGCAGCCAGCAGCATCGTGTCATAGTACGGGAACATGCTGGCTCGATCGATCCGGTGGGCATCGCCCCTGCGCGCCGAGAAGTAGACCACTTTGCGACCTGATCGAACGGGACCACTGGGAGACCACAGGTCGTGCGCGGTGGCGAACAGCATGCCGTCGGCTGCACGGCCTGATCTTGAGGATAGCCTGCGCGACGTGCGTGGACGTGCGGCGAATCGTCCTGTCGCCGAGGCATGCAGCCGTCCCTCCACTGTGGCGTAGCCGGCGTCGACTCTGTTAGCAATCTTGGTTAGTCTCTCTGGATGGCAGGATCTGACCTCGGACTGGACCTCGTCAAGGGTTGTGGGCTTGCCCTGGCGGAGATGTATGGAGACTGGTATCGGGACCCGTGGGCGTGGCCCGAGTATCAATGGCTGCAAACGAGTCCTGCCGCTTTGCCAATTTCCGAGGTGCTTCGGAAGGATGATGGCGTCTTTGTCCCAAGATATCCAGCATTCTTTCATCCAGCAGAGGTGCCGAAGAATCGTCTAGCCGTACGGCCGGCGGTCTTGCAAGACTCACTTTCCAGGATTCTCTACACGACTGCAGTGGCGTCTAACTTCGGGAAGCTGCATCGCTCGCTTCCGGATTGGGTCTATGGATGGCGCTCTCGGGGCAGCGGAATGCCTTCAAAGAACCGGCTTGAGTGGGCAAGCTATTTGAAATCGATCCCCGCTGACCCTATCGAGAATCAGCATGGGTTGCAGATCGATATTTCGTCATTCTTCGCATCCATCCGTGTTGAAAACTTGTCAGAAATGATTTTTGAGAGGATTGGTAAGACTGCCTCGGCCGGTGTAATCGATAGCGTGATCAGGCAGCACGATGCTTTGGCAACCAGAAGCGGTATCCCGCAGAGAAGCTTCGCGTCGGCGGCCTTGGCGCACCTATATCTGGGCGCAGTTGACGATGCCCTAGAGGCTGCGTCGCAAAGTGGCTTGGACTTGGTTACGAGGTGGATGGATGACATCACAGCGCTCGGATCAGAATCCAAATTGTACTCCACCTACCTCGACGTCCAGGACCGCATCAGACACCTCGGGATGGAGCCCAACGCAGCGAAGACAAAGCTGATGACGGCCGAGGAAACTATCAAGGAGGTGCGTTTTGAAGGCACCCGCGAGCTGGCCGTGCCGAAGAGTGTCATCTGGGCGCAGTCGGGGGCGCCAACTGTTGTGGAGGATATCCCGGCCCTTCAGAGGGTCGAGGAGGCGCTGTTGGCTCACCCCGATGGCTTTTCGCGTACTTGGCACCGGGCCACTCTAACTGCCCTAATGACGCGAGACGTCTTCGATAATTGGGAAAAGTGGCTCGGCACTGCACATAAAATCCCGCATGCTGCTGACTCTCTGGGTCGGTACCTAAGGCGGTGTGGGGAGCATGATGACGAAAACCCTGCCGTAGAAGATTTCTGGACGCAGTTGGAGGATTGGCTTCCAGCTTATTGCAATTCAGATTGGGCTAGGGTTGATTGGGTCTGTTCCCAGCTAGCTCTAGCCTTCCCCGTTAAACGAGTCACCGAGCCCGTGCGGGAAGTTCTCCGCGGTTGGCTTGCCGAAAGCAATGATGCGCAAAAGGTTGCAATAGCAACGCAACGCCTGTCTTCGGTTGCGCCGGTTCAATGTCGAGACATTATCCGGGGAAGGCTCGATAGAACCTCGGATCCGCTGCTGCTGCGGATATTCGCACTGGGGTTGCTCACGGCCGGCGCAGGTCGTAGTGTCGTGCGACCCATCCTAGAACGTGACCCTCGGAATCTTCTTGTTTCGCTCATGCTAGAGGACAGAGCATGGCGGCCGCCGGCGGTTGCTGATGACTTCGACACCGGCCAGGACGAATAGATCCTACATCTGGCCTCAGCCGAACTGTGGCAAGCCGGCCGGGCCAACCTTCCAGGCGGCATCCTTGGCCCCAAGCTTTGCCGGACGCGGGCCTGTCTGCAGAATAAAGGTCATCATCGGCACACCTGCGATCCAGGCCGCATGGTGTTTGGCGAGCGGAGCATGTGTGGGTTGGCGGACAGTCCAATTTCGAACAACGGCTCCGCCGAGTCGAGCAGTATTGTCGTGGGTTCGCGAGTTCGCGGCATATACACGATGGTGCGGCACTGACACTTCGGTCGAACGCGAAACCGAGGATGGCGAAACCTTCTACGATATCACCGTGCACGGCAATAGCGGGTTTCTGAATGCATGGGTGGATGACTTCGCCGATATGGCTATTCAGATAGCAAAAGACATTGCGCCTCAAGATTCGCACCTTGTGGCGATTGCTGTTGATGCGGGCAATCAACTCCGCGAGCAGAAGCTCGTGCACGAGCCCGGCGAGATCGTCTTCCTGCCTACCCGAGCATCACGTGAGGGGTCTGAGCGGCTAAAGGGGGAGGCATCGATGGATGCTCTGTTGCGGGAGCTTGCAGTGCATGAGCGCCGTCTGTTGGCAGACTTGAAGAACTTCAATAATGCCACCGGTGCAAAGGCGTGGAACAAGCGCTTTCGAGTTCAGTTTGTGGCACGCGTTGACGGGCTCGCGATTATAAATTGCGCTCGTAGAATGGAGAGGATTGCGCGGGACTTGCAAAAGCGTCTGAATGGCAACCCGCATATCATGGCGGCCCTGCAAGTGTTTCGGCAGAGGACCTCGCATGTAACAGATTTGCGCAATATTGCAGAGCACCTAGACGAGTATGTGGTCGGTGGTGGGAAGATTGATGGGGCGGCGCAGACTGAGCCTGGTGAGGTATTCGACATCCTGATCGATCAAGAGGATGTTGTGTTGGCGGCGCGCGGGCGTAGCGCCAGAATATTAGATGTTGCATCGGCAGTAAGAGACTTGTGTCAGTGTGTGCAGCGGACTACGGAAGCTCGCTTTATGGAGCTAACTTGGGCTGACGGCGTCGACTTCGACTATGCGATTATCGAACAGGACGGTACGTCGCGCATCCTTCGCGAGGACGAATATCCACCCGGGCTCCTCGGAGCCAAGGCCGCCACGGCGCAGGCCAGCAAGAGCGGTATACCGTTCTCTCAGCAAGTTCGCGGGAACTGCACGGATTGTGGGTCCCCGCTCTAGATCCGCCGAGTGTGCGCAGATCGATCAATCGCGACTTCGCGAAGCCATCGAGCGTCTGTCTCGGGGGACAACCGTTCCGTTGATACGCCCGTCCTAACCGCGTCCTGCGGGGGCCAAGCGATCTCCGCGCTAGGGGACCAAATGGGGACCACACGGCATGCACGCTGGCGGTCGGCATACCGTCCGCTACACGGCCTGATCTTGCGGAATGCGTGCGTGACTTGCTTAGGCGTGTGCCGAAGCGCCCTGGGGGTCAGGTGCTGGCGTCGTCGCCGACCGGCGTAGACGCACCAAGATCATGCCGTCTCTAGGCCGTCCGACGTCCACATGCGGCGACCACCGATGACTACCGATGACGCGTCTTGGCCCAGGCCACGGGGCAGCTCGCCCGATTTGGATGACAACGCCTATGCCAGCGATCAATACAACGCCAAGTGACCGCCGCAGGGCCCACATTGGTCCCGAGCGGGGTGGTGTGAGGCGCGGACTGCGGCCGTGGCCGCGTACCACAGATCCCAGGAGGACCGATGACTGGTGACGACGAGAAGTTTCTCCGCCGTGCCGTGGAGCTCGCCAGCATGGCCGGGGCGTCCGGCGAACGGCCGTTCGGCTCGTTGCTGGTCGGTGCGGACGGGACCGTCCTGATCGAGGACCACAACACCGTGGTCTCCGACTCCGACATCACCGCCCACCCGGAACTGAAGCTGGCCCGCTGGGCCGCTCGGGAACTCACCCCGGACGTGGCGGCCGCCACCACGATGTTCACCAGTTGCCAGCCCTGCCCGATGTGCGAGACGGCGATCGCCCGGTCCGGTCTCGGTCGGGTGGTGTACGCCCTGTCCGCGGAACAGTTCGAGGAGGTCAAGCCGGCCAGCCCGCCGCTGCCTCCGGTGCGGTACGAGGGGCCGGCGCTGTTCGACGAGGCGCGCCAGCCGATCGACAACTACTACTAGGGGGTCCGCCGCCGTCTTGGAGAGTTGCCGTCCGGTCCGGACGTCAACTCTCCAAGTTCCGGGGAGGGCGAGCGTCAGTAGGCGTAGGTGACGGAGATGGTGGTGGCGGGGCAGTTGTTGGCCCAGCTGGTCAGGGCGCTCTTTTCCGCGCTGTCCACGGTGAGCCGCCACCGGACCTTCACGGCGACCCACTCGCCGATGTAGCGGCAGCGGGCGGAGGCGTACGACGGCATCCAGGTGGCCGGGTCCTGGTCGCCCTTGGCCTGGTTGACGTTGTCGGTGACCGCGGCCAGCGCGCGGGAGTCGCCCAGGTCGTTGGCGTACGCCTGGCGGCGGCTGGTGGTCCAGTTGCGGGCGCCGGAGTCCCAGGCCTCGGCGAGCGGCACCATGTGGTCGATGTCGAGGTCGCCGGTGAGCGTCCAGTAGGCGTTGTCGTAGTAGGAGTACCAGCGGCCGCCGGAGAGGGTGCAGGTCCCGCTGATCGTGGGTTTGGTGGTGGCTTCGGCGTAGAGGACCTCGTTGCGGGTGTTGCAGCCGTCGCCGTCGGCGTCGATCCAGTGTGGGAAGAGGTCGCGGCTGTAGCCGGTGCGGACCTCGCTGGCGACGGGGAGGCCGGCGACGGCGGTGGTCAGGGAGGCGGAGTAGCTGGCGGCCCAGGCGGGCTGGGTGAGGCCGAGGGTGGCGGCCAGGATCGCGGCGAGGCTGATGGCCGTGGCGCGCAGCGTGCGGGTCATGGGACTCCATCCGGATGGGATTGGCATGTGCTGGCACCCATATAGACAGAGTTGGAAGTAACGGTCTAGATCAAGTTCTGTGAACAGTGGATGACCGGAACCAAACGGACGCCGCTTCGGGCGTTGAACCGGGCAGACCCCCCGGTCTCTCCGGCCGGGAGAGCACCTTCACCATGTGCACCTTCTGGTACGTCCAGGCGCTGGCGGAGTCCGGCCGGCTCGACGACGCGCAGCTGACCTTCGAGAAGATGCTCACCTACAGCAGCCAGCTCGGCCTCTACGCCGAGGAGATCGCCCCGACCGGGGAGCAGGCCGGCAACTTCCCGCAGGCGTTCAGCCACCTCTCCCTGATCAGCTCCGCGGCGAACCTGGACCGGCTCCTCGACGCCCGCGGCTGACCGCCGGGCGGCAGAAACCCGCTGTGCCGCCCGGTCCGGCCCGCTACGGTGACCGGAGTACGGGTTACCGGCCCGGCCCGGGCGGGTAGGCGCCCCCGACCAGCAGCGCGGGCCCCGGCCCGCCGTCCACGCCGGCGCAGCCCGGGAGATGCGGCTGTGACGTCCGAGGACGAGCATGGGGTACGACGAGAGGGGCGGAGATGACCGACGACATCGCTTCGAAGGTTCCGCCGGACCCGGCCCCCGTGCGGAGCGCGCCGGCCGGTCCACCGCCTGTCGGGCCGCCGAGCAGCCTGGACCTGTGGGCTCGGGCGCAGACGCTGCACCGCTGCTTCGGCGACGACGACGGCGAACCGCACATCATGCGCGGCCTGGACTGAGGTCGCTCCACACGCCAGGCGCCCCGCGAGGGCGCCCGAACGCGCGCGTGCTCAACCAGCGGGGAGCGGGCCCAGCCGGGCCGCCCGGCCGTGCAGGTAACGCTGCTGGGTGAGGTTCATCGACCGGCGGGCCGCCGCCAGGTACGCCTCGCGCGCCGCGTCCGGCTCCCCGGCCAGCTCCAGCAGGTGCGCCCGGGCCGCGTACCGGCGGTGGTCCTCGGCGACCCGGCGGTCGGCCGCCAGCGCGTCGAGCAGCGCCAGGCCGGCCCGCGGCCCGCGCGCCATGGCCACGGCCACGGCGTGGTTGAGCCGGACCACCGGGTTGTCGTTCAGGGCCAGCAGCATCTCGTAGAGGGCGACGATCTGCGGCCAGTCCGTCGACTCGACGGCGGGCGCCTCGTCGTGCAGCGCGGCGATCGCCGCCTGGAGCTGGTACGTCCCGACCGCGCCGCGGGGCAGCGCCGCACCGACCAGTCTCGTCCCCTCGGCGATCCGGTCGGCCCGCCAGCGCCGCCGGTCCTGCTCGGCCATCGGCACCAGCATGCCGTCCGGGCCGGTCCGCGCCGGGGTGCGCGCGTCGGTGAGCAGCATCAGCGCCAGCAGCCCGGTCACCTCGGCGTCGTCGGTGAGCCGGTGCAGCAACCGGGCCAGCCGGATCGCCTCGGCGCACAGGTCGGGCCGGTGCAGCTGCTCCCCGGCGGTGCTCGCGTACCCCTCGTTGAAGATCAGGTAGAGCACGTGCAGCACGGCGTCGAGCCGGGCGGCCCGCTCCGGGCCGGCCGGCGGGGCGAACGGCAGGCCGCTGTCCCGGATGCGCTGCTTGGCCCGGGTGATCCGCCGGGTCATGGTCGCCTCCGGCACCAGGAACGCCCGCGCCACCTCGGCGGTGCTCAACCCGCCGACCGCGCGCAGGGTCAGCGCGATCTGCCCGGCCGGCGGCAGCGACGGGTGGCAGCAGAGGAACAGCAGGACGAGGCTGTCGTCGGCGTCGTCCGGCGCGGTGTCCGCGGGCGGCGCCAGCCACCGGTCCGCCGGCCCCTCCCGGGCCACCCCGTCCTCCCGGCGGCGCCGGGCCTGCTCGGCCCGGAGCAGGTCGGTCAGCCGGCGGGACGCCACGGTGATCAGCCACGCCTTCGGATCGTGCGGAAGCCCGTCGCCGGGCCAGCGGGTGGCGGCGGCGAGCAGCGCCTCCTGGGTGGCGTCCTCGGCGGCGTCGAAGTGCCCGTACCGGCGGACGAGCGCGCCGAGGACCTGCGGCGCCAGGGCGCGCAGCAGGTCCTCGACGCGTTCGGCGGGCACCGGTCAGCCCTGGAGTTCCTCGAC
Organism: Micromonospora sp. MH33; assembly: GCF_003013775.1. Taxonomy (NCBI): domain Bacteria; kingdom Bacillati; phylum Actinomycetota; class Actinomycetes; order Micromonosporales; family Micromonosporaceae; genus Micromonospora; species Micromonospora sp. MH33. The sequence continues at coordinate 24,277 of NZ_MUYZ01000007.1, read as the reverse complement.
GCCGTCCACGATCGGCCGTACGTCGACGTACTCGCCCTCGGCGTCCGGGTTGACGAACCGGGCGGCGATCTCGGTGGCCCGGTCGAAGCTGGCGCACTCGACCAGCGTGTAGCCGGCCAGCACCTCCTGCGTCTCGGCGTACGGGCCGTCGGTGACCACGGGCGCGCCGCCGCGCAGCCGGACCCGGCGGGCGTGCACCGGCGCGGACAGGCCCTGCGCGTCGACCAGTTCACCGGTCTCGGCCAGGTCCTTGTGGATCGCCTCCATGTGGGCGTGCATGGCGGCGAGCTGCTCCGGGCTCATCGGCGGCTGGTCGCCGGGCCGCCCGGCCATCGCGTCGTAGTCCCGCTGGCTGCCGTAGAGCATGATCAGGTACTTCACGGTGTCTCCTCTCGGCGGGCGCCCCGCGGCGCCGCTCACCCGGGACGTCGGAGCCACGGAGCCGACCCGGACACCAGCCTAGGGGCGGATCAGCCGACCCGGGCGGCCGGCCGCTCGGCACGCGTTCGCCTCGGCCCGGCCGGCGGACCCGGGACCGTTCATGCGCGTCGAAGTCCGCGTCGATCGTCGCCGCGGCGTAGCCGCGGCCCGGGGATGCGTGAGGGTTCTACCGTCATGGGCATGACGACGGTGCTGGTGACACTGGCGGTGGTGGCCGTGGTGGTGGCCGCGGTGGTGGGCTACGTCTCCTGGCGGGACCGGCGGCGGCGGGCCACCGAGGAGGATCCGGCGGTGGTCCGGGCGGCCCGGGGGGAGCAGCACCGGCGGGCGGCCGAGCGGACGCACGTACAGCATGACGGCTGGAACAACGGCGGGCACGGCTTCACGGGGTGAGGCCGCCCGGCGCGGTCAGCGCACCCCGGCCCCGCCGGCCGCCAGGGCGTTACGCCAGGACCGGGTGTTGAAGGCCGCGGCGCCGTTGAGGAGCTGGTCGAGGAGGCCCGGCCCGTCGCCGGTCGGCGGGGTCCGGTGGGCCCAGAAGTCGACGAATCCGCGCTTCTGCTCGGGGCTGGGGTCCGGCGAGACGGTGGCTCCCCGCCCCACCAGCGCGTACCGCCGCCCGTCGACGGTCAGCAGCAGCGTGCCGAGGCGGGTCAACCGGCCGGCGACCTGACCGACCGGGGCGGCGAACACCTCCGCGCCGGCCCGGTCGCGTGCCCGCAGCCAACCCTGATCGAGGGTCATGAGCACCGGCACGCAGCGGCGTCCGTTCCAGATGCTCCGTCGCCAGTAGACGATGCTGGCGTGGGCCGTGTGGTGGGTCACGCGGGGCACTGTACCGGGGCCCCGCCAGGGTTGGCCGGCGGCGGCTACCCTGCCGGCGTGAACCGCAGATCGCTGCTCGTGACCGTCGTCGCCGTGGTCGGCGTCGTCCTGCTCGCCGCCTGCGGCGGTGTGTTCTGGCTGGCGCGGGCCGATGGAGGGCAGGAGCGGGACTGCGCGGCGCAGGTCGCCGCCGAGGAGGCGAAGGTCCGCACCGACCGGCGCTGGACAGCGCAGGACGTGCCGGGCATCGGGGAGTACGCCGAGATCCACTGGCAGGTCGACCATCCGAGCTTCGCCTGCTCCCGCGCGCCCGGCCCCACCGACAGCACCTACCAGGGCGTGGTGCGGCTGGCCCCGGCCGACGCCGACGCGCTGGCCGCCGCGTACGACTGGGCGCCGGTGACCGACTTCCCGCCGCCGTTGGCCGTGTGGCCCGGCCTGAGCGCGTACGTGCCGCCGGAGGTGCGCTGGCGACGCAGCCCGGCGTACGACGCGGGCGCCCGGGCCAGCGTCCAGTTCGACCCCGACCGGGCGCTGCTGCTGTTCACCGCCGCCGACTGATGAACGAAGGCCCGCGCGGGCACGTGATCCCCGGTGGGCATCAACGGCGCGCGGGCGGGGTACTGCGCTGACACAGCGACTCAGCCGGGAGGCAGTGGTGGGGGAGAGGGCGGGACGTCGGCGACCGGGACCACTGGCCGGGCTGCTGGTGGCCGTGGTGGTGGCGGCCGGCTGCCTGGGCGGCGGGCTGGACCAGGGCGAGCCGGGGCAGCCCGGCCCGCGGCGGAGCGGCCAGCCGGCGTCCCCTGGAGCGGACTCGACCCGCGCCGACGGCACCACCAGCGTGGCCGAGTTCAAGCAGGACTTCTCCGACGCGGTGGGCATCGCCGAGCGCTACTGGACGGACCGGTTCCGGGACTCCGGCAAGCAGTTCCGGCCGATCCGGCGGGTGGTGCCGTACACCAGGTCCGGCGAGGTCTCCTGCGGCGGCGAGGGGTTGCCCCGCAACAACGCGGTCTACTGCTCGGCGGGCGACTTCATCGCCTATGACGTGAACTGGTCGGTGGGGGCGTTCCGGCAGGTCGGCGACGCCTTCCTGTTCTACCTGCTCGGCCACGAGTACGCCCACGGCGTCCAGGTGCGTCTCGGCATCCGCTACAACTTCACCATTCAGCAGGAGTTGCAGGCGGACTGCATGGCCGGGGCGTACATCGGCGACAACGTGCGCTCCGGGACGCTGACGCTGGCCGAGGGTGACCTGGACGAGTTCCGGGAAGGGCTGCTGGCGGTCGGCGACGACCCGAACCAGCCCTGGTTCGCCGAGGGCTCGCACGGCACCGCCGAGCAGCGCACCGACTCGTTCTTCCGCGGCTACGAGAACTCCCTGGACGCCTGCGGCCTCGGCTGATGCCGCAGGTCACCCTCGCCGGGGACGGTTACCGCCCGGCGCGGCCCGGCTGAGAGGATCGGCGGGTACCCGCACCCGAGGAGGCCCCGCTGAGCAGCAGACACCCCGCCGCCGTGCTCTTCGACATGGACGGCACCCTGGTCGACAGCGAGAAGCTCTGGGACGTCGCGTTGCAGGAACTCGCGGCGGTCTACGGCGGCGCCCTCTCGGAGGATGCCCGCAAGGCGATCATCGGCACCAGCATGGCCGCCTCGATGCGGATCGTGCACGACGACCTGGGCCAGCCGGAGCGGGACCCGCAGGCCAGCGCCGACTGGATCAACGCCCGGATCCTGGAGCTGTTCCGCAGCGGGCTGCGGTGGCGGCCGGGGGCGCTTGCCCTGCTGCGCGCGGTCCGCGCCGCCGGCATCCCGACCGCCCTGGTCACCTCCAGCGGCCGGTCGCTGGTCGAGGTCGCCCTCGACACCCTTGGCCGGGACAGCTTCGACGCGGTGGTCTGCGGCGACGAGGTGGACGCGGCCAAGCCGCACCCGGAGCCGTACCTGACCGCGGCGCGGCTGCTCGGCGTGCCGATCGAGCGGTGCGTGGCGATCGAGGACTCGCCGACCGGGGTGGCCAGCGCGCTGGCCGCCGGGGCCGCCGTGCTGGCCGTCCCCGCCGAGGTGCCGCTGCCGCCGACGGACGGCGTACACCAGGTGGAGAGCCTGACGGCGGCGGACCTGGAGCTGCTCGCGGCTCTGCTCGGCGAACGCCCCGCCTGACCGGGTCACGGAAAAGGGGCCCCGCCGTTCGCGGGGTCCCTTTTCCGTGTCGTGGCGGCTCAGTCGTGGGCGATGGCGCCCAGCACGTTGATCCGCGCCGCGCGGATGGCGGGCAGCACCGCGGCCACCACGCCGATGATCGCGGCCAGGACCAGGAACGTCACCATCTGGCTCCAGGGCAGGACCAGATCGGTGATGCCCTCGTCCTTGAGCGCCCGGACCACGGCCGCGCCGAGGCCGGTGCCGACCACGACGCCGAGCAGGGCGCCGAAGATCGAGATCACCACCGCCTCCACGGTGATCATCCGCATGGTCTGCGCCCGGCGCAGGCCGATGGCCCGCAGCAGGCCCAGCTCCCGGGTGCGTTCCAGCACCGACAGGGCCAGGGTGTTGATGATGCCCAGCACCGCGATCACGATGGCCAGCGCCAGCAGGATCTGGATCATCCGCAGCGGGGTGTCCAGCTGGCTGGTCTGCTGCTTGATGAACGCGGCCCGGTCCGCCACCGACACCTCGGGGCTGTCCGCGAGCAGCCGCTCGATCTGCGGCTGCACCGCGTCCACCGACGTGCCCGGGGCGAGCTGCACGAAGCCCTGGATGGGCTGCGGGATGGCGAAGTCGGTGGCCGCCTGCGGCGGCAGCACCACCGGGTTGGTCAGCTGCGAGCTCTCGTAGATGCCGCTGACCGTGTAGGTGCGGGCCTCGCCCCGGGACAGCTGCACGGTCACCGTCGAGCCGACCGACAGGTTGCGGGACTTCGCGGTGTCCGAGGCGACCAGCATCTGGTCCGGGCCGAGCCGGCTGATGTCACCGGCGTTCGCCTTCGCCCCGAAGATGCGCTCCAGCGCGGCCACGTCGCTGGACGCCGCCACCCAGGTCCGTTCGCCGTTCACGGTGGCCATGTCGCCGTACTCGCCGTCGACCAGCCGCACCCCGGGGATGCCGGCGGCCTTCTCCAGCACCGCCGGGTCGAAGGTCGCCGGCCGCGGGCCGGCCTGGGCGCCGGAGATCACCAGCTCCGCCTTGATGGTGTCCTCGGCCAGGGCGCTGATGCTGCCCTTGGCCGAGTCGAGGATCACCGTCACCCCGGTCACCAGGGCGATGCCGACCATCAGCGCCGCGGCCGTGATCGCGGTCCGGCGGGGGTTGCGGCCGGAGTTCAGCCGACCCAGCTTGCCCGGCACCGACCAGGCGAAGATCGTGCCCAGCAGGGCGACGACCGGCCGGCTGATCAGCGGGGTCAGCAGCGCCACGCCGATGAAGGCGAACAGCACGCCACCGAGGATGGTGGCGAGGGTGTTGCCGCCGGCGTGGCCGCCGAGCCCGAGGAAGAGCAGGCCGGCGCCGATCGCGGTGACCACGGACCCGCCGACGGTCACCTTGGTCAGCGGCCGGTCCGGCGTTGCGACGTCCTGCATGGCGGCGATCGGCGGGATGCGCGAGGCGCGCAGCGCGGGCAGCAGCGCCGCCACCACGGTGATCACCAGACCCACCGCGAAGGCGCCGATCACGGCCGCGGGCGGCACGCCGAGCCCGGCCAGCGTGAGCCCGCCGGCGAGCTTGCCGAACAGGTACGCCAGCAGCGCGCCCACCCCGATGCCGGCGGCGAGCCCGAGCACCGAGGCGATCAGGCCGACCGCCACGGCCTCCAGCACCACCGAGCCGATGACCTGCCGCCCGCTCGCGCCGATGGCCCGCATGAGCGCCAGCTCGCGGGTGCGCTGGGCGACGATGATCGAGAAGGTGTTGAGGATCAGGAAGGTGCCGACCAGCAGCGCCACCGCGGCGAAGCCGAGGAGGATCTTGTTGAAGAAGGACAGGCCCTCCTTCAGGCCGGCGGACGCGTCGTCCGCGAGCTGCTTGCCGGTCTTGACCTCGTAGTCCGCGCCGAGGGCGCGGGCCACCTCGTCGCGCAGCGCCTCGGGCGTGGTGCCGCCGGCGGCCTGCGCGGTCACGTTGGAGAAGACGCCCGGCTTGCCGAGCATCAGCTGCTGGGCGACCGGGGTGGTGAAGGCGACCTCGTTGACCCCGCCGACCGAGTCCCGGCCGCCGCTGTAGCCGAAGACGCCGACCAGGGTGAACTCCTTCTTCGGCGCCAGGGTCAGCACGCCGACCCGGTCGCCGACCTTGACCTTGGCGGCGTCGGCCAGCGCGACGTTGACCACGATCTCGTCGTCGGCCTGGGGCGCGCGCCCCTCACGCAGCTTCAGCAGGTCGCTCTCGCCGAGCCAGTTCTCGCCGAGCTGCGGCGGGCCGAACGAGGTGACCACCTTGCCGTTGCTGCCGATCAGCCGGGCCCCGTCGGCGTTGACCACGCCGCGCACGTCGGTCACGCCCGGCACCGCCTTGACCCGGTCGACAACCGACGCGGGCACCGGGGCGGCCACCTGCTCGCCCTCGACCTCGGAGAGGGCGACCTTCGGCTTCGCGGCCACGTTGACGTCGACGTCGGAGAACGCGTCGGAGAAGACCGCGTCGAAGGAGCGGCCGAGGGTGTCGGTGAGCACGAACGCGCCGGAGACGAACATGACGCCGAGCACCACCGCCAGGCCGGACAGCAGCAGCCGCAGCTTGCGTGCCAGCAGGCTCTTCATTGTGGCCCGGAACATCAGTTGCCCACCTCGGCCGGCGCGTCGAGCTTCTTCATGGTGTCCAGCACCGTGTCGGCGGTCGGCTCGATCAGCTCCGAGACGATCTGGCCGTCGGCGAGGAAGACCACCCGGTCGGCGTACGCGGCGGCGGTCGGGTCGTGGGTGACCATGACGATGGTCTGGCCGTGCTCGCGGACCGAGTTGCGCAGGAAGTTGAGCACCTCGGCGCCGGAGCGGGAGTCCAGGTTGCCGGTCGGCTCGTCGGCGAAGATCACCTCGGGGCGGGCGACCAGGGCCCGGGCGCACGCCACCCGCTGCTGCTGGCCGCCGGAGAGCTGCGCCGGGCGGTGCCCGAGCCGCTCCCGCAGGCCGACCGTGTCGATCACCGTGTCGTACCAGGCCGGGTCGGGCTTGCGGCCGGCGATCGACAGCGGCAGCAGGATGTTCTCCTGCGCGGTGAGCGTGGGCAGCAGGTTGAACTGCTGGAAGATGAAGCCCACCTTGTCGCGGCGCAGCTTCGTCAGGCCGGCGTCACCCAGCCCGGTCACCGTGGTGTCACCGATCATGACGGTGCCCCGGGTCACCGAGTCCAGGCCCGCCAGGCAGTGCATCAGCGTCGACTTGCCCGAGCCGGACGGGCCCATGATCGCGGTGAACCGGCCCCGCTCGAACTCGGCGCTCACCCCCCGCAGCGCGATGACCTGCGCCTCGCCGCTGCCGTACACCTTCCACACGTCGCTGGCCCGGGCCGCGGCCTGCGCCTGCTGCCCTACCGTCGCGGTCACGTCATCTACCTCTTCCGTCAGCCTGCTGATCCGCACCGCCCCCGCTGGCCGGTGCGGCAGTTCCATCCTCCGTGCCGCCGGGCACGGATCCGTCCGCCCCGGGGCGGAACCGTCGCCGGAATTTCCGTTGGGGTCACCCCCGAGGCCGGCTCAGGGTCATCCCTGACCGGCCGGCGCCGCCGACGCTAGGACCTCACGTCGCGTCATGGTCAACCCCGCGTCGCCGCCGTTGGTCACGGTAGGTGACCGGTGCCACCTCACCCGCCGGGGCGGACCAGGCCGGTCTCGTACGCCAGCACCACCGCCTGCACCCGGTCCCGCAGCCCCAGCTTGGTCAGCATGTGCCCCACATGGGTCTTCACGGTGGTCTCGCTCACCGACAGCTCCCGCGCGATCTCGGCGTTGGACAACCCGCGCGCCACCTGCACGAGGACCTCCCGCTCCCGCTCGGTCAGCGCGTCCAGCGCCTTCGGCGGGGTGGCCGCCGGGTCGGGCAGCGCGTCGGCGAAGCGGTCCAGCAGCCGGCGCAGGATCCGCGGCGCCACCACCGCCTCCCCGGCGGCCACCGTCCGGATCGCGGTGACCAGGTCCTCGGCCGGCACGTCCTTGGCCAGGAAGCCGCTGGCCCCGGCGCGCAGCGCACCGACCACGTACTCGTCCAGGTCGAAGGTGGTGAGGATGAGCACCCGCACCGGCAGCCGGGCGTCCACGATCGCCCGGGTGGCCGCCACCCCGTCCATCCGCGGCATCCGGATGTCCATGAGCACCACGTCCGGCAGCAACCGCCGGGACAGCTCCACCGCCTCCACCCCGTCGCCGGCCTCGGCCACGATGTCCAGGTCGTCCTCGGTGCCCAGCACCATCCGGAAACCGGTACGCAGCAGCGGCTGGTCATCGGCGAGCAGGATCCGCACCGGTCGGGTGGTGCTGTCGGTCATCGCTCTCCCTCGTTGGGCGGGGCGCCGGTCACGCCGGGACCGCCCCGGCCGACTCCACCGGGATCCGCGCGTACACCCGGAAGCCGCCGCCGGGCCGCGGACCGGTCCGCAGGACCCCACCGTAGAGGGCGACCCGTTCCCGCATGCCGACCAGGCCGTGCCCGATCCGGTCGGGCGCCGGCGTCGGGCCGCGCCCGGTGTCGGTGACCTCCACCGCCAGGAAGCCGTCGGTGACGGTGAGCCGGACCAGCGCGGTGGCCCGGCCGGCGTGCTTGAGCGCGTTGGTCAGCGCCTCCTGCACGATCCGGTACACGGTCAGCGCCACCCCGTCCTCCATCGGCCCGGGCGTGCCGTCGACCCGCAACGTCACCGGCAGCCCGGCGTCGCGGACCTGCTCGACGAGGGCCTCGATGCCGGTCAGCCCCGGCTGCGGGGTCAACTCGGCGGCCGGTTCGGCGTCCGTACGCAGCACGTCGAGCAGCCGGCGCAGCTCCCGCAGGGTGGCCCGGCCGGTCTCCTCGACCGTGGCCATCGCCTCGTCCGCCGCGTCCGGGTCCCGGCGCAGCACCCGGCGCGCCCCGGTGGCCAGCACGCCCATCACGCTGACGTGGTGGGCCACCACGTCGTGCAACTCCCGGGCGATCCGGCGCCGCTCGTCGGCGACCGCCTGCTCGGTCAGCGACCGTTGGGTGGCCTCGGCGATCCGGGCCCGCTCCCGCAGCATCCGGGTGGTCTGCCGGCGGGCCTGCACCGCCCGGCCCACCGCGTACGCCACCGACGCGGTGAGCAGGTTGTTGAGCACCAGCACCCCGGGGCCCATGTTGAGCACGCCGTCCAGCGGCGCGACCAGGTTCGCCAGCACCACCGGCACCCAGAGCAGCAGCGCGGCGAGGCTGGCCGGGCGCAGCGGCCGGTGCGCCGCCATGGTGTAGGTGAGGACGATGAAGGTCAGCCCCTGGGTGGTGGGCGCGAGGCTGAACAGCACCGGCACGGCCAGCGTGGCCACCGCCGCGCCCACCGCCGGCCACGGGGCGAGGCGGCGGATCGCCACCGGGGCGGCGCAGAGCACGCTCCACCCCAGCGCCGCCCACAGCTGCTCGGGCCGCAGCTCCCGCGGGGTCAGCAGCAGGAACGCCGCGTCCACCAGGGTCAGCGCGACGGCCATGCCGGCATCCACGGCCAGCGGCCGGTCCCGCGCCCACGCGCGCAGCCGGTTCGTCATGCTCCGACGCTAGCCGCCGCCCGGCGCCGGCCCTCGTCGCCGATGCCGAACCCGGCCTCCTCCGCGAGGAGGAGGGTCACTCGTCCGCGCCGGGGACGGCGGGCCGGGACCGGGCGTCGGTGAGCGGGTCGGCCGGGCGCGCCACCGGGAACGGCGGCGGGGTGCCGCCGAAGCTCGGGCAGAGCGCCTGGTGGCTGCACCAGTCGCAGAGCCGGCTGGGCCGGGGGCGGAAGTCCTGCCGCGCGGTGGCCTGCTCGATCGCCCGCCAGAGCGCCACCACGGTGCGCTCGAAGCGCAGCAGCTCCTCGGCGTCGGGGGAGTAGTCGCACACCTCGGCGTCCTTGAGGTAGAGCAGCCGCAGCACCCGCGGCACCACCCCCCGGGTCCGCCACAGCACCAGGGCGTAGAACTTCAGCTGGAACAGCGCCCGGGCCTCGAACGCCTCCCGGGGGGCGCCGCCGGTCTTGTAGTCGACCACCCGCAGCGCACCGTCGGGCGCCACGTCGAGCCGGTCGAGATAGCCGCGGATGAGCAGCTCGTCGTCGACCACCGCGGAGATCAGCGCCTCCCGCTCGGCCGGCTCCAGCCGGCGCGGGTCCTCCACGGTGAAGTAGCCCTCCAGCAGCGCCGCCGCCGAGCGGAGGAAGCCCTCCACCCCGGCCGCGTCGCCGTCGGCGAACAGCGTCGACAGCTCCGGCTGCTCGGTGACCAGCCGGTCCCACTGCGGGGCGACCAGATCGCCGGCCGACTCCGGGGTGCGGGCCGCCGCCGGCAGGTCGAACAGCCGCTCCAGCACGGCGTGCACCAGCGTGCCCCGGACCTGCTCCACGGTCGGGCGCTCGGGCAGCCGGTCGATGCTGCGGAACCGGTAGAGCAGCGGGCAGGTCTTGAAGTCGGCCGCCCGCGACGGCGACAGCGACGCCCGCACGGTCGGCGGCACCTCCGGCGCCGTCGGGCCGTGCTGGGTGTCGATCACCGGTTCCGCCGTCATGCCCGGAAGGTTAGGGCACCGGTGTGACAGCGCGACCGTCGCCGCACCGGGGCATGATCGGCGCCGCGTAGCATCGTCCCCGTGGAGCACCGGACCCGACCGTCGCGCCGGCCCGGGCTGACCCTCGGCCGGATCTTCGGGGTGCCGCTGCGCGTCGACGCCTCGATGCTGCTGCTCACCGTGGTCGTCACCGTGCTCTACGCCGCGCTGGCCCGCCGCCAGCTCGACCTCGGCCACCTCGGCGGTTACCTGGTGGGCCTGGGCTTCGTGGTGTCCCTGCTCGGCTCGGTGCTGCTGCACGAGCTGGGACACGCGCTGACCGCCCGGCGCTACGGCATCGGTGTGCGCGGGATCACCCTGGAGCTGCTCGGCGGCTACACCGAGATGGACCGGGACGCCCCCAGCCCCAAGGTCGACCTCCTGGTCTCCCTCGCCGGCCCGGCGGTCTCCGCGGTGCTCGGCGCCGGGGCGGTCGCCGCCACCCTGGCCCTGCCCGCCGGCACCCTCGCCCACCAGTTCGCCTTCCAGCTCGCGGTCAGCAACGTCGTGGTGGCCGTCTTCAACAGCCTGCCCGGGCTGCCCCTGGACGGGGGCCGGGCGCTGCGCGCCGCGGTCTGGGCGGTCACCCGGGACCGGCACCGGGGCACCGAGGTGGCCGGCTGGATCGGCCGGGCCGTGGCGGTCGCCACCCTGGCCCTGGTGGTGCTGCTCACCCTGCGCCGGGCGCTCGCCCCGCTGGCCCTGCCGCTGATGCTGCTGGTCGCCGTGACCCTGTGGCGGGGCGCCGGCCAGTCCATCCGGATGGCCCGGATCGGGCGCCGCCTGCCGCTGGTCGACCTGGCCCGGCTGGCCCGCCCGCTGCTGCCGGTGCCCACCGGCACCCCGCTCGCCGAGGTCGCCGCCCTGGCCGGGTACGCCGACCAGGCCCACCTCACCCGCGAGGTGAAGGAGTTCGCCGGGGTCCCCCCGACCCGAATCCTGCCGGCCGGCGCCTGACCGTCCCCGTCGCTCACTCGGACTTGAGCGGGGCGAACAGGTCGACGCCGTTGCCGTCGGGGTCGTGCAGGACGGCGTAGCGCTGGCCCCAGAAGGCGTCCCACGGCGCCCGGTGCCCGTGGTGTCCGGCGGCGGTCAGCTCGGCGTACCAGCGGTCCACGTCGGCCGGGTCGGCGCAGCGGAAGGCCAGGGCGGCGCGCGGGCCGCCGGTCGCCGGGGCGTAGTCCGGGTCGAAGCCGCGGATCGTCTCGACCGTGTCCCAGGCGAGCCGGACGCCGTTGCCGAGGGTGATCTCCACGTGCGGCTCGCCGTCCGCGCCGGACGGCACCGGCAGCCCGAGCCGGCGGTAGAAGTCCAGGGTGCGTCCCATGTCGGTGACGACCATTCCGATGAGATCGAAGTGCGGTGTCATGCGGCCACGGTAGGAGCCGGCCACCCCAGCTGTCTTGAACGGATCGGACGGGGGACGAGTGACCGGTGTGGCCCGCACGCCCGGGAGCGGGAGCGTACGGTGTGGGACAAGTCCGGCTTAGAGCGGTAAAGCTCTCATATCGGGCCCGGACTCCGATGACTGGCGAAGGAAGGGAGCTGGCCGTGACGCACCTGGCCTACCTGGACGCGGGATCCGGCAGCCTCATCGTGCAGGCGGTGGTCGGAGGGGTGGCCGGCGTGGCGGTGGCCGCCAAGCTCTACTGGCGACGGCTGCTGGCCCGGTTCCGCCGGCAGCCCACCGACCAGGGCTGACCGGCATGGCGCTTCCCGACGCCGGCCTGCGCGCCGACCCCGGCTCCTTCCGGGACCCCGGCAACCGGGTCTTCCACCGGGCCGGCGAGGTGCTGCGCGGGCTGGACGAGCGGTCCGCGCGCGACTGGCACGCCCTGGCCGCCAGCGACTTCTTCCGCGACCTGCTCGCCGCCGGCCAGGTCTGCGGCACCCAGGAGCTGTTCCCCACCCCGGTCGACGTGCCCTGGGCGGCGGTGCTGCGCCACGAGCGCATCCCGTTCGTCTCGCATCCCTACGAGTGGTCGTACGGGATGCTCCGGGACGCCGCCCTGCTGCACCTGGAGGTGCTGCGCGCGGCGCTGGCCGCCGGCTTCACCACCAAGGACGGCTCCGCCTACAACGTGCAGTGGCGGGGCGTCCGGCCGGTCTTCATCGACGTCGGCTCGTTCGAGGCGGCCCGCGACGGCGAGCCCTGGGCCGGCTACCGGCAGTTCTGCCAGACCCTGCTCTACCCGCTGCTGGTCCAGGCCCACCTCGGGCTGGACTTCCAGCCCTTCCTGCGGGCCCGCATCGACGGCATCGAGCCGGACCAGATGCGCCGGCTCTTCGGCGGGGCCCGGCGCTGGCGGGCCGGGGTCCTCACCCACGTGCACCTGCACGGCGCCATGCAGGACCGCAACGCCGAGGCCAGCACCAGCGCGGTGCGTGCCCAGCTCCGGGCCGCCGGCTACTCGCGCGAGCTGGCCCTGGCCACCGTGCGCGGGCTGGCGAAGCTGGTCCGCCGGCTGGACCACCGGCCGGGGGAGAGCCACTGGTCGGACTACCAGCGCACCTGCGCGTACTCGGTGCCGGACCGGCAGGCCAAGGAGCACTTCGTCGACCGGGCGGTGGCCGCGACGGGGCCGGGCCGGGTGCTCGACCTGGGCGCCAACGACGGCCGGTACGCCCGGATCGCCGCCCGGCACGCCGACCACGTGGTCGCCGTCGAGCAGGACCCGGCCGTGGCCGACGCCCTGTACCGGGCGCTGCGCGACGACGGGGAGCGGCGGATCCTGCCGGTGGTGATGGATCTGGCCGACCCGTCCCCCGGCGGCGGCTGGCGGGGCGTCGAGCGGGCCTCCTTCGCCGACCGGGCCCGGGCCGACGTGGTGCTCGCCCTGGCGGTGGTGCACCACCTGGCGATCGGCCGGAACGTGCCGCTGCCCGAGGTGCTGGAGCAGCTCGCCGCGCTCACCGTGACCGGCGGCAGCCTGGTGGTCGAGTTCGTCCACCCCGAGGACCCGATGGCCCGCCGGCTGCTGGCCAACAAGCCGGACGGGCTCTTCCCGGTCTACCGCCGGGAGGTGTTCGAGTCGCTGCTCGCGGCGCGCGGGCGGGTCGTCGCCCGCACCGAACTGCCGTCGGGGACCCGCACCCTGTACCAGGTGGTGGTGGGTGGCTGAGAGTACGCTCGCGCCCCCGCAGGCGCCACCGGCGAGCCCGGACCGGCCCCGGCGCCGGGGCGGCTGGCGTGGCGAGGCGGGCCGGCTGCTGGAGGTGGTCGCGCTGGTCGGGTTGGTGGTGACCCAGCCGCTGCTGGACGTGCTCGGCCGCAGCCCCGACTTCTTCCTGTTCCACCGCGCCTCCCGGGCCGACGTGCTGCTCCTGGTGGCGCTGATCGCGATCGCGCCGACCGTGCCGTTCGCGCTGCTCGGCGCGGTCGGCCTGGTGGCCGGTCGGCTCGCCCGGGCGGCCGTGCACACGCTGGTCGTGGGGCTGCTGCTGGCCGCGCTCGCGGTCCAGGTCGGCCGGCACGTCACGCCGCTGCGGGGCGTACCCCTGCTGCTCGTGGCGGGCGTGACCGGCGCCGTCGCGGCGGCCGCCCATCGGCGGGATCGACGCCACCCGGTATCCGCACTTCGCCGAGCTGGCCGGCGGCTCGACCTGGTACCGCAACGCCACCGGCGTCAGCGGTTGGACGCCCTACGCGCTGCCGGCCATGCTCACCGGGCGCTACCCGGCCCAGCCGTTCGCCCCGCACTACTCGCAGTACCCGGACAACCTGTTCACCGCCCTCGGCGGCCTGTACGACATCAAGGCCGAGGAGAGCATCACCCGGCTCTGCCCGCCCAGCCGCTGCGAGCAGCCGGTCAGTCCCGAGCAGGGGCTCGGCGTGCTGGTCCGGGAGAGCGGGAAGCTGCTGCGCCAGGTCACCGCCCCGGTGGACAGCCGGATCGACCCGGAGGACTCCTACCGGGAGCAGACCCGGGCCGAGGCGGGGCTCGACGCGGCCGAGCCGGTGCCGGACGACCCGAAGTTCCGCTGGGACACCCTCGACGACAACCAGCCGGCCCGGTTCACCGCCTTCCTCGCCGGGCTGCGCCCCGCCGCCCGGCCCACCCTGCACTTCCTGCACCTGCTGATGCCGCACTCGCCGTGGCTGTACCTGCCGTCCGGGGCGCAGTACGCCGCGCCGGAGGACCTGCCCAACGACGGGACCGGGTGGGTGGACCTGGCCCGGGCCCGGCACCTCGCCCAGCTCGGCTACACCGACCGGCTGATCGGCGAGACGCTGCGCACCCTGCGCGCCACCGGCCTCTACGACAAGGCGCTCGTGCTGGTCACCGCCGACCACGGGGTGAGTTTCCGCAGGGACTGGCAGGGCCGGGGGCTGGACGCCATCACGCACGCGGCCGACCAGGTGGCCTGGGTGCCGATGTTCGTCAAGGAACCCGGCCAGCGGGCCGGCCGTGTCGACGACCGGAACTGGCAGCACGTGGACCTGCTGCCGACCATCGCCGACGAGACGCACGTGCGGATCCCGTGGCGGATGGACGGCCGCTCGGCGAAGCAGGCCCCGCGCGGGGGCGCCGACAAGCGCTTCTACGACCGGCCCGGCGAGCCGCTGACGATCACCGGCGGGGTCCCGTCCCCGCCCGCTCCGCCGGCCCCCGACCCGCTGCTCGGCACCCAGGTGGGGAACAAGCCTCCCGGGGGTACGGCCACGGTGGCCAACCTCGCCGCGTTCCGCGACGTCGACCCCGCGCACGGCTCACTGCCCGCGCTGGTCTGGGGGACCGTGCCCGCCTCGGTGCCGGACGGCACCCGGCTCGCGGTGGCGGTCAACGGCACGGTCGGCGCGGTCGTGCCGGTGGTCCGGCCCGACCGCGGCGGCCGGCGCTTCGCCGCGCTCCTGCCCGACGACCGGCTCTTCGCCGCCGGGTCCAACCGGCTCGACCTCTACCGCGTCGACGCCGACGGGACGCTGCGCCGGCTCACCCTCTCGTGATCATCCACAGCGACGGCGGGTAGCCTTCCCAGCCCGGGGTGGTCGCGCTTCCACGGGGTTTCCGAGCCGGCAAGTCGGGAATCGGGTGACGCATACCTCACCACGGAACCATGACGAGCGGTGTCCTCCCCACCGTGATTACGGTAAAAGCGAAGGCAATTCAACGAAGATCTTGCCGGCGAAGCGAGGAACAGATGACGGAAGTCAAGCTCGACCACCCCGGTGGGCAGATGTCGATGCCGGTACAGCCCGCGGTCGAGGGGCCCGCCGGGATCGGGGTGGGCAAGCTGCTGAAGGAAACCGGGATGACGACGTACGACCCCGGTTTCGTGAACACCGCGTCCTGCTCGTCCGCGATCACCTACATCGACGGTGACGCGGGCATCCTGCGGTACCGCGGCTACCCGATCGAGCAGCTGGCCGAGAAGTCCTCCTTCCTGGAGGTCTCGTACCTGCTGATCTACGGCGAGCTGCCGACCCAGACGCAGCTGACCGAGTTCAGCGAGCGGATCCGGCGGCACTCGCTGCTGCACGAGGAGATGCGCCGCTTCTTCGACGGCTTCCCGCGCGACGCGCACCCGATGGCCGTGCTCTCCTCGGCCGTCAGCGCCATCTCGACCTTCTACCAGGACAGCCTGGACCCCTTCGACTCCGATCACGTGGAGATGTCCACGGTGCGGCTGATGGCGAAGGTCCCCACCATCGCCTCGTACGCGTACAAGAAGTCGATCGGCCAGCCGCTGCTCTACCCGGACAACTCGCTGGGCTACGTCGAGAACTTCCTGCGGATGACCTTCGGCGTGCCGGCCGAGCCGTACGAGGTCGACCCGGTGACGGCCCGCGTGCTGGACATGCTCTTCATCCTGCACGCCGACCACGAGCAGAACTGCTCCACCTCGACCGTCCGGCTGGTCGGCTCCAGCAACGCCAACCTGTTCGCCTCGGTCTCGGCCGGTGTGAACGCGCTGTTCGGCCCGCTGCACGGCGGCGCCAACCAGGCCGTGCTGGAGATGCTCCAGAAGATCCAGGCCGACGGCGGCGACGTCCGGTCCTTCGTGCAGAAGGTCAAGGACAAGCAGGACGGCGTGAAGCTGATGGGCTTCGGCCACCGGGTCTACAAGAACTACGACCCGCGCGCCGCCATCGTGAAGAAGGCCGCCCAGGACGTGCTCGGCCGGATGGCCAAGCCGGACCCGCTGCTCGACCTCGCCGTGCAGTTGGAGGAGATTGCCCTCGCCGACGACTTCTTCGTCTCCCGCCGGCTCTACCCGAACGTGGACTTCTACACCGGCCTGATCTACAAGGCCATGGGCTTCCCGACCAAGATGTTCACGGTGCTCTTCGCGCTGGGCCGGCTCCCCGGCTGGATCGCCCAGTGGCGCGAGATGATCAACGACCCGGAGACCAAGATCGGCCGCCCGCGGCAGATCTACACCGGCTACGCCGAGCGTGACTACGTCCCCGCCAAGGAGCGCTGAGCCCGGTCCTGACGGCGAAGGCCGCCGACCCCCTGCGGGTCGGCGGCCTTCGTGTCGGTTCCGGCCGGGGCGTCAGCCCACCAGGGAACGGAGCGGGATCTGCGCCTCCCGGAGGGCGCCTACCAGGTCACGCAGGAACGGGTGCTCGTCGGCCTGGAGGCCGGCCGGATTCGGGATCACCAGGTGGGCCGACCCTTCCGCCACGGAGACCCGGGCGGTGTCGGTGTACCGGGCGACGACCGCTTCGGCGCGACCGCGGTCACCGGCCGCCACCTCGACGATGATCGGGCGCCACTCGCCGTCCAGGTCGTCCGCCACCGGCTGCGCCGCCGCGGCCGCGCGGGCGGGGTCGACACCGGTCGTACGCCGCGCGGCGCCGCGATCCCCCGCCACACCCGACGGATAGAGCAGGGCGTTGGCCACCAGGTGCAGCCCGTTCTCGTTGTACGCCCGGAAGAGCGGGTTGAACGCGAACAGCACGGCCCGACCGGCGCCGGTGGGCTCGTCCACCAGTGCGACGGTGCCCTTCAACACGTCGCTGCGCACGGTGTAGCCGTTCGCCCAGAAGGTGTCGTCCGACGGGTAGCTGAGGACGTTGGTGCCGGTGCTGCTCGGGTTCAGGATCGAGTCGTTGTTGTTGAACTCGAAGTCCTCCGCCGGGCGGCCCAGCGCGACCGGGCTGCTGCCGTCGACGTCGACCCGCAGGTGCGAACCGATCATCCGGTAGTCCGCCGGCTTCGTCTTCTCGGTGGTGGAGGTGAGGCCGGCGGCCCGGGCCATCCGGGTGCCCTCGTTGCGCAGGCCGAGGTAGGTGTGGCCCTGGGCGATCCAGTTCCGCAGGTTGGCCTGCCCGGCGGCGGTGAGCCCGCCGGTCGAGCTGCTGCCGTCCGGCACGAGCAGCACGGTGCGTCCGGTGAACGCCGGGGTGTTGTCGTTGATGTCGGCGGTGGTCACCGGCTTGAGATCGAGCCCCCACCGCTTGCCGAGCACGTACCGGGCCTCGCCGTGTGAGCCGGAGGTGGTGGAGATGCCGGTGCCCTGGAACAGCCCGACATCCGGCAGGTCCACCGGGCTCCCGCTGGCCGCCGCGTCGCTCGGGCGCAGGGTCACCCCGAGCGACCGGGCCAGCCGGTCGATCTCCTGGGTCAGGCTCTTCGCGGGGAAGCCCACCACGCTGGTGTCGAGGTCACGGACGAGCGGCACGCCCTGGCCGAGCAGCCGGAAGGTGAGTTCGGCCGCCGCCGCCGAGTCCAGCGGGTACCCGTACGAACCCTTCGCCCCGGCCGCCGAGGTCTTGCCGCCGGTGATCTGCCGGACCAGTTGGGCGTGCGGCCGGACGTCGTCGCCGGTGTAGATGGTGTCCACGCCCATGAGCAGCGGGTTGCTCCAGGACGACACGTCGTAGAAGTAGGGGAACGGGACGTACGGGTCCTCGCCCATGATCGCCTGGATCCAGTGCTTCTGCGGCTGGTCCATCGGGATCCAGT
Source organism: Micromonospora sp. MH33 (assembly GCF_003013775.1). Classification (NCBI taxonomy): domain Bacteria; kingdom Bacillati; phylum Actinomycetota; class Actinomycetes; order Micromonosporales; family Micromonosporaceae; genus Micromonospora; species Micromonospora sp. MH33. Next base: position 6,363 of record NZ_MUYZ01000007.1, on the reverse strand, counting down.
ACGCGCCCACCGGCACCGTGACGTCGGTCGCGGTGCGCCCGCCGAAGACCCGGGCGGTGGGCACCTTCGTCGGCTTGGTCACCTCGTAGACCTCGACGTCCATCCCGCGCAGCCGCTCGACCAGCCGGCGCACGTCGCCGAGCTGCCGGTCGGGGAGCAGGAAGTACGAGCGGATCCTGACGTCCGGCACCGGGAACTGGACGCTGTTGGTCGGCTGGACCACCTCGTTCGGCTCCAGCGTCCCGGCCCTGCCCTCGGCGAGCGCGTCCGTCCAGATCTTGAAGTAGCTGGTCAGCACCTCGTGCTTGTTCGCGGCGGCCCAGCCGAGGGTGGACCACTGGGTGTGGAACTGCTGCTGGACCCGGTCGGCCACCGCCGACGCGCTGCCCTTCTCGAAGGTCATGCCGGCGGCGCCGAAGCCGGCGGCCGGGACGGTGTCGCCGTAGCCCATGAAGAACAGGTCGTACGTCGAGTAGTTGAAGTAGCACTCGGTGGTGACGGCGCCGCCGCAGGCGCCGTTGAAGCCGAAGCCGGCCTTGTTGGCCTCGCCGATCCGGTTGATCCAGTCGACGTTCTCGCTGGAGATCTCGTGGTGGATCGGGTCGGCGTTGGGCGGGAAGAAGTACTGTCGGCCGCCCATCTCGTGCGCGTCGATGAAGACCTGCGGCGGGTACTGCCGCAGGAGTTCGATCTTGCCGTCGGTCTCCTGCTGGGTGCGGGCGAACCAGTCCCGGTTCATGTCGAAGCCGTACTCGTTCTGCCGGCGGCTGGCGTCGCGGCCGTCGGGGTTCTGGGTCGGCACGATGACCGTGACCAGGTTGTCGTTCCGCTCCGCTACCGCGCAGGACAGGCCGGACGCCAGCTCGTACAGGGTCTTGAGCGCGGCGTCCGTGCCGCTCTTCTCCCCGCCGTGCACGTTGGCGGTCACCCACACGATGGCCGGGCGGTCGGTCGCGGTCTCGGCGGCCTTCTTCGCCTTGGTCCTGCGCGGGTCGCGCAGATCGCGGATGTCGTCGGCGATCTGTTGCAGTGCGCCCGGCCGGACGTGCCGCTCGTTGGAGACGATGGCGTACGGCAGCGGCTGGCCGAGCACGCTCGTCGCCATGACGCCGGTGACCACGCGGTCGGAGGAGGCGTCGACGGCTTTCAGGTAGCTACGGACCTCGTCGTTGGTGACGACCCGCTCCTGGCCGGTGCCGAGCGGGAAGCCCAGCGCGGACTCGGGGCTGGGCACGGTGGACAGCCGGGCGGCAGGGTCGTCGCTGCAGCCGGGGGGCGTGGGGGCGGCGCCGGCCGGCGCGCCTCCGAGCAACGGCGTCAGGCCGGCCAGCAGGAGCAGCGCGGCGACGCCGGCCGTTCTTCTCGTGCGGGCCGTCCTCGGCGGACGCTTCGACAGGCGCATCGGGATGCCTCGTTTCACTCGGTGGGAGATCTAGCGAGCTGGATCGAAACGTATGACCAGCGGTTTCCTGGGTCAAGACTCAGTGCGGGTGGTCAGTGGGCGCGGTGCCCGCCCTCGCCGGCGGTGGTGGGCAGGCTGCCGAGCACGTGGTTGATGATGTGGATCCGGGCGTTGGCGACCTGGTAGTCGGCGCACACGGTGTCGGCCTGGTCGGCCAGGCGGGCGGTCCCCCCGCCCCCGGTGACCGTCACCGTGGTGCCGGCGAGCGTGGTGACCTCACCGGCGGCCACCAGGTCGGACAGCGACAGCGACCCGGCGACGAGGTGTTCGCGGAGCAGGCCGCGGAGCTTGTCCTGGTCGGCCAGGAACAGTTGGTCCAGGTTGTCCTCGGAGAACTTGGCCGCGAACGCGTCGTCGGTCGGGGCCAGGATGGTCAACCCCGAACCGCCGCGCAGGTCGGCGGACATGCCGGACGCCCGCACCGCCGCCTCGAACGTGGTGAGGACGGGCAGCCACCGCAGGGCCGCCTCGGCCGGTTGCCCGGTGAGGGCCGCCGGGTTGCCCGGGTCGCTGCCGGAGGGCAGCAGGTCGCACAGCGGGCCGCTCACGACGGCCGCCGCCTTCGGTGCGGCGCCGTCGGCCGCAGCCGGCGAGGCGGTGCCGGCGCGGGAGCAGCCCGTGCCGGTGAGCACCAGGGACAGCGCGACCGCGGCGAGCGCGGTGGTCCGTCGCCGGCGGGCCGGCCACCGGAGCCGGGGGAGAGATCGGGATCGCGGGGGGATGAAGGGCCGGTCCACGACGTCCTCCAGGTCGGTCGGGGTCGTACCGGCCGGACCGGGGTGAGCGGCCCGGCCGGTACGACGGTCAGCGGGTCAGAGGCTCGCGCACTGGCCGGTCTTCGGGCCCGTCGCCGAGTTGCCCAGCTCCAGGTCGACCGGCGCCGCCGTGTTGCCGTCGCAGCGCAGCGGGCCGGTGACCGTGTTGGCCGCCAGCAGCGGCGCGTCGCCCCGGTTGCCGGACACGTCGACCGGACCCTCGACCGTGGCGTCGACGACCACCACGGGCCCGGTGCCCTGAGCGATCCGGACCGGGCCGGTGACGGTGCTGTCGGTCAGGAAGACGCCGGCGGCGCCGGTGGCGTCCACCGGGCCGGTGATCGACGAGCCGGTGGCGACCAGCGTGCCGCCGGGCCGGACCCGGACCGGGCCGGTCACCGTGGCGTCCCGCAGGCAGGTGACGCCGGAGACCACCAGCGGGCCGCCGCGCGGGCCGGTCACCGTCGGGTACACCCGTTCGGCGTCGACCAGCTTCTCCACCGCCTGCCCGTCGAGCAGCAGCGGGATCAGCCCCCGCTCGGGCTGGGCCAGCGGCACCACGTACCCGTCGGCGACCTTGACCACCTTCCAGCCGTGTGCGGCGAGCCGCTGCGCCACGGTGGTCCGCTGTCCGGCCGGGCCGTCGGTGCGCTCGCCGTGGTACTGCTCCTCGGTGAGCCGGTAGGCGCACGGCGCCTCGGTGAGGATCTGGTCCTCGCGCGGGGCGTCCAGCGGCGGCGGGGCCTCGCCCGGGTGCGGGGCCGGGTGCGCCGCGATCGGGCGGGAGCCGCGGAAGACGATCCGCCCGGTGTTCGACACCTGGAAGGTGATCCCGTCGGCCCGCGCGGAGGTGATCTCCTTGAGGTTCGCCCGGTGGTAGTCGAGGAACTGCTGGAACGTCCAGAGCGCCGAGTACGTCTTGCGCCGCCGGTTGTTCGCCGTGTTGCCCTCGTCCGGCCGGGTGGCGCCGCCGGCGCTGCGCAGCTCCAGCAGGGAGTTCACGACGTTCTTGAGCCCGAGCGTGTTGCGCAGGATGGTTTCCTCGCTCAGCCCCACGTTGCCGCCGCCGTTGCACCCGTACGGGCAGGGCCACCAGCCGTCCTTCGCGCCCCGGGTGTACATGTGGCCCTCGATCATGTGCTGCGACTCGTCGAAGATCGGCTGGGCCACGTTCTGGTGCCGCGGCGGCAGCATCGGCAGGTCGCCGGCGCTGGAGTTGCCGAACTCGTGCCCGTCGTAGCCGGCCACCGGGCGGTAGTCACGCAGCATCCGCATCAGCGCGAAGGTCTCCGGCTGGCGGATCAGCGAGTAGTCCCGGTTGAGGTCCTGGCCGGTGGAGTTGCCCCGGGTGTTGGCCGCCCGCCCGTCCCCGTTGACGGTGGGCACGATCAGCACGGTGGTGTGCGACAGCAGGTCCAGCGTCCGCGGGTCGTCGCTGAAGGCCAGCTGGCGCGCCATGATCAGGCAGGCTTCCCGGTCACCGGGCTCGTTGCCGTGCACGTTGCAGTTGACCATCAGCGGCGACGTCGCGGCCACCGCCGCCGGGGTGGCCGGCGGGGTGGGGTAGCCGATGACGAACATGTTGATCGGGCGGCCCAGCGCGGTCCGGCCGATCTCGGTCACCCGGACCCGGTCGCTCAGCTCGTCGACCGCCGCGGTGTACGCGTACTCGTTGACGTCGCTGGTGTACTGGGCCGCGAGGGTGGTCTCCCACTGGGTCCGGAGGTTCTGGCCCGGCACGGCGGGGTCGCCCCAGGGGGCCCGGGTGGTGCCGGCCACCGGCGCCGAGTACGGCTCGGCGGTGGTGCCGACGCGGGCGCGAACCCGCCACTGGAACCGGGCGCCCGGGTTGAACCCGGCGTCGGCGAAGGTGGGCGAGGAGTTGTTGACCTGGCGGTTCGGCCGCCAGACGCCGGTGATGACCGCCGGTCCGGCCGCCGTGTCGTCGGCGGCGACCGGGGTGCGCTCGATCTGGTAGTCGGTGGCGCCGTCGACCGGCGTCCAGGCGAGGGTGGCGTATCCGTCGCCCTGCACGACCGTCAGGCCCTGGACCTGGTTCGGTTCGATCGGGTCGGCCTGTGCGGGTACGGGTCCGGCGAATGCCGCCAGGCTGGCGGCGAGCAGGGCGGAGAGGATGGCCGTCGTCCGTCTGTCTCTCATGGATGCTCCAGAACAGGTGGGATGACTCGGTCCGGACAGCCAACGCGAGTCAGCTCGTCCCTGGTCGGCGGTCAGCGATTTCTTGAGGTGGATCTGAGGATCCGCGCTCAGGCCGACCGGAGCCGGTAGCCCACCCCGCGCACGGTCTCCACGAGGCCGGCGTCGTCGAGCTTGCCCCGCAGGGCCGCGACGTGGACGTCGAGGGTGTGCCCGCCGCCCCAGGTGGTCTGCCAGACGTCCATCAGCAGCCGCTCCCGGGGCACCACCGTCCCGGCCTGCCGGGCCAGCGCCATCAGCAGCGCGAACTCCTTGCGGGTCAGGACGACCTCCCGGCCGCCGAGCCAGACCCGCCGGGCGTTGAGGTCCAGCCGCAGGTCGCCCACCTCCAGCGCGGTCTCGGCCCGGAAGGCGCGGGCGGTGCGCCGCATCACCGCCTCGATCCGGGCCTGCAGCTCCGCCATCGAGAACGGCTTCACCACGTAGTCGTCGGCGCCGGCCCGCAGCCCCGCCACCCGGTCCCGCTCGTCGCCGCGGGCGGTCACCGCGATGATCGCGATGTCCTCGTTGTGCCGGCGGATCTCCCGGCACAGTGCCAGCCCGTCCCGGTCGGGCAGGTTGAGGTCGAGCAGCATGAGGTCCACCGGCCCGGCCTCGACCGCCTCCGACGCGGTCGTGGCCGTGATGACCGAGTTGCCCCGGCGGCGCAGCGCGGCGGCGAGCGCGGACGCGACTCGCAGGTCGTCCTCCACCAGAAGCACCAGCACCGCGTCTCCTCGACCCTCGTCGCGACAGGTTCACGCGAGTCTGTCCGATGGGCACCGGCCGCGACCAGCCCGAACGGAGGATCGCGACCGGACGATCATGCGGGTCGAGCCGTCGGGCCGATCCCGTGGCGCCTCAGCCGGCCCCGGGGGCCGCCGTGAGATGAAGGGGCAGGAGCAGCGCGGAGGAGACCGCCAGGTCCCGGTCCAGCACCTCGTCACCGGGGACGAAGACCATGGCCCGGCCCTCGCCGCACACCACGTCCTCCTGGCCCGCGTCGGTGGCGCCGCGGAAGGCGTGGACCGTGACGGTGTGCGGAAAGCCCTCCTCGTACGGTCGCGGGCCGCTCCACAGCGGGTGCAGGTCGGCGGAGGGGCGCCAGGGCCCGGCACGTCCTGGCGGTGTCAGCCGTGTCGGGGGACCGCCGTCACCAACCGGCGGGTGATCCACAGCGGTGAGGTGACGGCGTTACCCACCACCACGGCGTGGGCGCCCGCCGCGAACGCCCGGCTGATCTGCCCGGCGTCCCGGTAGCGGCCCTCGGCGAGGACCGGCACCGGCAGCAGCCCGACCAGCCGGGCGAGCAGGTCCAGGTCCGGCCCGTCGGGACGCCTACCGGGCGAGGTGTAGCCGGACAGCGTGGTGGCCACGGCGTCCGCGCCCGCGTCGACCGCGGCGAGCGCCTCCGCGACCGTGGACACGTCGGCGAGCACCAGGGCGTCGGAGTGCGCGCGCAGTGCGCGCACCGTGTCGGCGAAGGTCCGGCCGTCCGGGCGCGGACGGTCCGTGGCGTCGACGGCGACGACCTGGGCGCCCGCCGCCGCCACCTCGAGCGCGTGCGCGGCGGTCGGGGTGATGAAGACGTCGGCCGAGCCGGCCTTGTACAGGCCGATCACGGGCACGGGCACGGCCGCCCGGATCGCCGTGACGTCGGCGGGCCCGTTCGCCCGGATGCCCGCCGCGCCGCCGCGTACCGCCGCGGCCGCCACCCGGGCCTGCACGTACGGGTCGCGCATCGGGTCGTCCGGGTCGTCGGGCAGCGGCTGGCAGGAGACGATCAGCCCGCCGGCCAGGTCGTCGAGGACAGTCACGGGTGCTCCGTCCAGGTCAGGGCGAGCCGGGCCGCGCCGACCGCCACGGCGTCGCCGCCCAACGCGGCCGGCAGCAGCGGCACGCCGGCCCAGGCGGCGGGAAGGTGCGCCGCGTACGCCTCGGCGGCGGCCG
>NZ_MUYZ01000069.1:0-26398 GCF_003013775.1 Micromonospora sp. MH33 | reverse complement strand
GGCCCCGGCCGGCGGTCTGCCGCTCGGCGACCACCACCAGGCCCTCCGGCTCGCCGGCCCGCGCGGCCTCGACCACGTCGGCGTTGGTCGAGCCGGTCTCCGCGAGCAGTTCCAGCCGGCGCCAGGGCCCGTGCGGCGCGAGCAGCGCGCGGCGCAGCCGGGCCGCGGACAGCGGCGGGCGGTCCAGATCGGTGTACGGCGAGCCGGGCATCCCGCCAGCCTACGGCCCGAACGCCGGCCGGTCGCCGGGAAGCGGTGAGGCGCACTGCACAGCGGCACCCACCTGAACCATCGTTATATTCCCTGGGTGACTACCGAGACCGGGATCAACATCCACACGACCGCCGGCAAGCTGGCGGACCTGGAGCGACGGCTCGACGAGGCGGTGCACGCCGGGTCGGCGCGCGCGGTCGAGAAGCAGCACGCGCGGGGCAAGAAGACCGCTCGGGAGCGGATCGAGATGCTCCTCGACGAGGGCTCCTTCGTCGAGCTGGACGAATTCGCCCGGCACCGCTCGACCAACTTCGGGCTGGAGAAGACCCGCCCGTACGGGGACGGCGTGGTGACCGGCTACGGCACGGTGGACGGCCGGCAGGTCTGCGTCTTCGCGCAGGACTTCACCGTCTTCGGCGGCTCGCTCGGCGAGGTCTTCGGCGAGAAGATCGTCAAGCTGATGGACCTGGCCATGAAGATCGGCTGCCCGGTCGTCGGCATCAACGACTCGGGCGGCGCGCGGATCCAGGAGGGTGTCGCCGCGCTCGGCCTCTACGGGGAGATCTTCTTCCGCAACGTGCGGGCCAGCGGCGTCATCCCGCAGATCTCGCTGATCATGGGTCCGTGCGCGGGTGGTGCCGTCTACTCCCCGGCGGTCACCGACTTCACCGTGATGGTCGACCAGACCTCGCACATGTTCATCACCGGCCCCGACGTGATCAAGACGGTCACCGGCGAGGACGTGGGGATGGAGGAGCTGGGCGGCGCCCGCACCCACAACGCCCGCAGCGGCAACGCGCACTACCTCGGCACCGACGAGGAGGACGCGATCGAGTACGTCAAGGCGCTGCTGTCGTACCTGCCGTCGAACAACCTGGACGAGCCGGTAATCCTCGACTCGCCGGCGATCCTCGACATCACCGACGAGGACCGGGAGCTGGACACGCTGATCCCGGACTCGGCCAACCAGCCGTACGACATGCACCGGGTCATCGAGCACGTCCTCGACGACGGCGAGTTCCTGGAGGTCCAGCCGCTCTACGCGCAGAACCTCGTGGTCGGCTTCGGCCGGGTCGAGGGGCGCCCGGTGGGCGTGGTCGCCAACCAGCCCATGCACTTCGCCGGCACCCTCGACATCGCCGCCTCGGAGAAGGCGGCCCGGTTCGTGCGTACCTGCGACGCGTTCAACATCCCGGTGCTGACCTTCGTGGACGTCCCCGGCTTCCTCCCGGGCACCGGGCAGGAGTGGGACGGCATCATCCGCCGCGGCGCGAAGCTCATCTACGCGTACGCCGAGGCCACCGTCCCGAAGGTCACCGTCATCACCCGCAAGGCGTACGGCGGGGCGTACGACGTGATGGGCTCCAAGCACCTCGGCGCGGACCTGAACTTCGCCTGGCCGACCGCCCAGATCGCGGTGATGGGCGCGCAGGGCGCGGTGAACATCCTCTACCGCTCCGAGCTGGCGAACGCCGAGGACCCGGCCGCCGTCCGGGCCGAGAAGATCGCCGAGTACGAGGACACCCTGGCCAACCCGTACATCGCCGCCGAGCGCGGATACGTCGACGGGGTGATCCCGCCGCACGAGACACGGACCCAGGTCGTGCGGGCACTGCGGGTGCTGCGCACCAAGCGCGAGACCCTGCCGCCGAAGAAGCACGGCAACATCCCGCTCTGAACGTCCGGCCGCGTGGCCCCCACCGTCCGTCGGTGGGGGCCACCGCGTCAGCAGCGCGGATTGGCGGCGAGGCACATCCGGGTGGCGGCACCCCGGGCCAGCGTTCGTAGCTGCTCGTCGGTGGTCCGTGGCACGACACCGGTCGGGTAGACAATCCCGCCGATCTCGGGGGCGAGCACCGTGACGAGGTCACCGACCTGGACGACCATGCGTACGTCGAGCTGCTGGTCGGGTCGGACGATTTGCGAGCTCGTTCCCTCGGACTCGGTGTGCCGCAGCAGGACCGCCCGGTCGCCGGCGAAGTCCCGATCCACCACCTGCCAGCGTTGCAGCAGCTGCCTCGTTCCCGCCACCTCCCCCTTGACCATCTTCGGCACCGCCTGCTCCCAGGCCGCGCAGACCGTGGTGTGGCGGTCGAGGTCGGCGAAGATCTGAGCGGCCCCGTCGGGGGTCATCCGGTAGATGTCCTGCACGAGCACCGGATATACGGAGTTGGGCTGATCCGGCAAGCGGTGGCCGAGCAGGTTGCGGGAGCGTGAGTAGCGCGAGACGAGCGTTCGTACCGGCTCTCCGTGCTCCCGCGCGCAGGTGTCGAGCAGCCCGTCGACCCGGACCGGCTCCTCCAGGCCCGAGTCGCCCAGTTCCATGTCGGCGGTCGGGTCGAGGGCCCGCAGCTCCGGGTCGCTCCTGGACAGCAGCGCCTCGACGGGGATCTCCCCCGCACCGGACGGGCTCGCCGCGACGGTGACCGCGGGTTGCCGGGCAGCGCCGGCCAACGCCACCGTCGAGCCGCAGATGGCCGCCAGCACCACGGCGGCCGCGGCCACGGCGGCACGCCGGTTGCGGCGGCTGCCCAACGCCCGCAGCTCGGCCGGCTCCGGCCAGCGGACGGTGCGCAACTCCCGGTGCACCAGTTCGACGAAGGTCACGTCATCGTCACGCATCGGCGGCCTCCTCCAGATCCACGACCGCGAGCAGCCCGGCGAGCGCCGCGCGCCCCCGGGAGAGCCGCGCCTTGACCGTGCCGACCGGCGCCTCGGTCTCCCGGGCCACCTCGGCGACCGGCATGCCGAGCAGGTAGTAGAGCGCGATGGCGGTGCGCTGCTCCTCGGGGAGCCGGCGCAGCGCGGCCACCACCTCGACCGTGTCGGTGTTCGGGGCGGGGAAGCTCTCCTCCGCCCCGTGCCGCAGGTAGGCCCGGGCCCGGCTGCGCAGGCTTCGCCAGCGGCTCACCGCGATCCGGCTGGCCACCACCCGCACCCACGCCTCCGGGTCGTCGTACCCGCGCACCGTCGACCAGCGCTGCCAGGCCCGGATGTACGCCTCCTGCACGGCATCCTGGGCCTCGGCCAGGTTGCCGGTGAGCACGTAGACGAAGCCGAGCAGTCGTTGTCGGCTGCCCCGGTAGAACTCGTCGAACCCGTCGACCTCCGGCACCCTGCTACCTCCCCCGTGGCGGTCGCAGGGGAGACGCCTGGCGCCGGGGGTGTGGTTGCCCGGTCAGCCGACCAATTTCTCCAGCTCGGCGAGGGGGAAGCCGCCGGCCGGGATGCGCTCGCGGGCCGCCCGGCGCACGGCGGCCTGGACCGCCTCGTTGGCCGGGGTGGGCACCCCGTGCAGCCGGCCGAGCAGCACGATCTCGCCGTTCAGGTGGTCCGCCTCGGCAGAGCCGGCGCCCCGGGCCAGGCTCTGCCAGGTGGAGCCGCCGGCCCGCTCCTCCCCGTCGACCGGCCGGTGCTGCACCAGCTCGCCCCGCTCGGCGGCCTCCTCCTCGCGGGTCGTGTGCGGGATCCCGGCGGCGGCCAGCGCCTCCTCCCCCTCGGCGCGGACCCGGGCGGCGAGCGACTCGGGCACGTCCGGACCGAGCAGCGCCTGGAGGCCGTTGCCCAGGTTGCCGAGCAGCTTGCCGTACTTCCAGCGCATCACGTCGTCGCGGACCGGGGCGACGAACCCGGCGGCGGTCAGGTCGGCGGCGACCGCGCGGCTGGTGTCGTCCGCGCCGGACGGGTAGCGGCCGAGGTGCAGCATCCCCGGGTGCGGGTGCCCGTTCGCCACCACCACACCGGGCTCCAGGTGGGTGGCGGGCAGCCAGACGCAGACCGGGTGCACCCGGGCGAACAGCCGCAGCGCGGCCGGCTCGTTGGCGACGCCGTTCTGGGCCAGCACGACGGGCAGCCGCTCGCCCGCCGTCCCGCCGCCCTCGACCGGGGTGTCCACCCAGGTCGCCAGGGCCGCCCCGGTGTCCTGGGACTTGACCGTGAGCACCAGCACGGTGTCCGCCGGCAACGGCCGGCCCTCCTCCGGACCGGCCACCGCGGGCAGCCGGCTGGTGACCGTGCCGTCCGGCGTCCGCAGGGTCAGGCCCCGCTCCCGGAGCGCGTCCAGATGCGCGCCGCGGGCCACCAGCGTCACGTCGCGGTCGGCCTCCCCCAGCCGTACGCCGATGGTGCCGCCGACCGCGCCCGCCCCGATGATCACGTATCGCACCCGTCCGATTCTGCCCTTCTCCGGCCCGGCGCGCGGGTGATCCACTCCACATCGGGGAGGTGGCGGTGTCCGTGGCCCCGCCGACACCGCGGCACCGGCGAGCTGGCGGAGGGCGGCGCTCCGGGGCGGGCGGGGCACCGCTCAGATCGTCAGCCCGGCGTCGGTGAGGATCGGGCCGGCGAGCAGCAGCGCGCCGGCGCCCAGCGCGGCCAGGCTGACCAGCAGGAACACGGTCACCCAGAACAGCGGCGGGAAGGGGGTGAGCCGGGCCAACTGGTCCGCGTCGGACTCGGGCATCCGGCCCCGGCTGCGCAGCCGTTGCAGCTCGATCACCGGGCGGACGCCGCCGAAGAGCAGGAACCAGACCGACGTCCAGGCGAACGCCGCCTGCACCTGCGGCGAGGTGTACCAGGAGACGGCGAGCACCACCCCACCGGTGACCAGCAGCGACAGCACGCCGAAGACGTTGCGGATCATCACCAGCATGGCCAGCAGCAGCGCCACCGCGACCCAGAGCAGCAGGGTGATCCGGTTGCCGGCGAGCAGCCACGCCCCGCCGAGACCGATCAGGGACGGGGCGACGTACCCGGCGAGCAGGGTGAGGATCATCCCCGGGCCGGTGGGGCGGCCGGCGGAGAGGGTGAGCCCGGAGGTGTCCGAGTGCAGCCGGATGCCGCGCAAGCGTCGTCCGGTGAGCAGGGCCATGAGCGCATGACCCCCCTCGTGCGCGATGGTCACCGCATTGCGGGCGATCCGCCACGGCAGCCGGGTGGCGACCACGACCACCGCGACGACGGCGGTCAGCAGCACCAGCAGCGGCGGCGGGTCAGGCTGGGCGCCGAGCAGCTTGTCCCAGAAGGTGGTCAGGCCGTCGATCAGGGGCATGGGCGGGGAGCCTACCGGCCCGAGCGGTGTCGTTCGAGAGGCGCAGCCTCGTAGAGTGTGAGACTGATCGGGTGGTGATCGGATCGGGAGGTGAATGCCGGTGAGTGCCGCTCCCCTGGAGCCGTTCGGGCAGCACGTCGGCCTCTGGACCGAGGCCGACTACCTCGCCCTGGGCGAGACGCCAGACCGGATCGAACTGCTCGACGGGAGCCTGATCGTGAGTCCTGCCCCGAGCCGACGGCACCAGCGGGTGGCGCGGCGGCTGGCGAACAGCATCGAGGCGGCAGCCGAGTCGGAAGGGCTCTTGGTCTACGACGCTGTCAACGTCCGGCTCGGGTTCGACCGGATCGTCATTCCCGCCCTCGTGGTCACGGACGCCGACGACGAAGGAACGTTCCTCGACGCAGATCAGGTGTTTCTCGTCGGAGAGATCGTGTCGCCGGGGAACGCCGCTGCGGACCGCCTGCTCAAGATGCAGCTCTACGCCATCGCCCGGATCCCGTGGTACCTGCTGGTGGAGCAGGACGGCGACAGCCACTCGCTGCGGCTGCACCGGCTGGACGGGGAGCACTACGTCGAGGACCGGGTCGCCAAGGCCGGCGAGACACTCACCATCACCGAGCCCTTCCACTGGGTCATCGACCCGGGCACCCTGCGCTGAACCGACCGGCACCGGTCACCGAGGCGACGACGATCGTCTATGAAAAATTCTTTAAGCCCTCTTGCGATCTGGGGCACTTACCTCCAAAGATTGGCGTCAATCATTTGACGTCCTGGAGGCATCAATGGCTCGTACCAGACTCTCCGTGCGCCGGCTGCTCGCCGCCGCCCTGACCGTCGCCGCCACCGCGGCGGCGGGCCTCGTCGCGACCGCCGGACCGGCCGCCGCGGCCACCACCCCTGGCATCGACGTTTCCAACTACCAGGGCAGCATCAACTGGACCAGCGTCCGGAACTCCGGCATCCAGTTCGCCTTCATCAAGGCCACCGAGGGCACGAGCTACAAGGACCCGCGGTTCAACACCAACTACGTCGCCGCCTACAACGCAGGTGTGATCCGCGGGGCGTACCACTTCGCCCGGCCGAACATCTCCTCCGGCGCGACCCAGGCCGGCTACCTGGCCAGCAACGGTGGCGCCTGGTCCGCCGACAGCCGCACGCTCCCCGCCGCGCTGGACATCGAGGCCAACCCGTACAGCGGGGGTTACTGCTACGGCCTGAGCACCACCGGCATGCGCAACTGGATCCAGGACTTCCTCAACACCTACCGGTCCCGCACCGGCCGGTACGCGGTCATCTACACCACCACCAGCTGGTGGAACCAGTGCACCGGCAGCTGGACCGGCCCGTGGGCCAACCACCCGCTCTGGCTCGCCCGCTGGGCGAGCACGCCCGGCACCCTCCCGGCCGGCGCCCCGGTCTGGAGCTTCTGGCAGTACACCAGCACCGGCAGTGTCTCCGGGATCAGCGGCAACGTCGACCGCAACTACTGGAACGGTGACCGGACCCGACTGATCGCCCTGGCCAACAACACCGCCTGACGATCCCCCACGGTCGCCAGTCGGCGGCAGCGGGATCGGCTACGACCGAGGTCGATAGCTGGTCCGGCTGCCGCCACTGTCGTCCTACCGCCCGGGGTCACGCCCTGCGTCGCGAGGCGACCGGCACGGGGACGGCGCCCCGTTCAGCCAGGGTGGTCCGGCGGGCCAGTCGCCACGCCGCCACCCCCGCCACGGTGAGGGCGACGACACCGAGCACCGCGACCGGCGCGGACAGGCCGGCGCTTACCAGCAGCAGGACCACGTCCCCGATCGCGACCAGCATCCACAGTGCCAGCCGGGGGCCGGTGTCCTTGTGTCGGTAACCCATGTCGTTCCTCCTTCCGTCGTCGGGGTCTCAATACCCCCGAGGACGGAAGGCCATGCGAGTCAGTTTCGCAACGACGGGATTCGCCGGGTCAGTTAGCCCGATCGGGCTGGAAGCCCTTGATGATGATCTCCCAGTTGGCCAGGTTGGCGTCCCAGGCGTTCGCCGGGACCTCCCAGCGCAGGGCGTAGCCCCGGTTGCTGGCGGTGACCACACCCCGGTTGCGTACGTGGAAGCGGGTCCCGCTGTCGCGCGTCTCCAGCCAGTCCCAGTCGGCGCAGGTCCGGTACCAGTCGCACGGCTTGATGCCGACCAACTGGTACGCGGTGACCCGGCTCCGGCGGGCCGGCTCCTGCTGCCGCCAGTCCGCCGCCGCGTCACTCTTCGGCGAAGAGGTCCACTGGATGAGCAGCACCCGGTTCGTGCCACCCACCTCGTAGAGCACCACCGAGTTGTCGGCGGAGCGGACCCGCGCCTTCCACCCGTTCGGGATCGGCACCTTGAAGCCGATCGGGCCCTCGTAGAGAGTCCACCCGGCCGGCAGCACGAAGCCCGTGGGCGACAGCGTCGCCGAGGGGGTCGCGCTGGGCGCCGCGCTGCTCGGCGCGGCCGAGGTCGGCGCGGCGCTCGTCCCCGGCGCGGGCGGGGCCGCGGCCGACGTGGTGGTGGCGGCCTGCTGGCCGCCGTTCCTGTCGCCGTCACCGGAGTTGAGCAGCGGCACAGCCACCGCCAGGCCGACCAGCAGGACCGCGACCAGGGCGCCGATCAGCAGGTTGCGCCTGTTGCGCTCCGGCTTCGTGCCCGGGATCACCGCCGCCCGGCCGGTCGACGGCGCCGGGCTGACCGGCTCGGCCAACACCGACGTCGGGTTCCTCGGCGGGGCCGGCGGCTCCACCACCGGCTCGCCGTCCAGCCGCGTCTCGTCCAGGGCCGGATCGGGACCGTCCACCCGGGTCTCTTCGACCGCCGGCTCGGCGTCGAGCTTCGTGGTCGGCTCGGCGACCGGCGGGGCCACCTTCGCGGTGGGTGCCGCGTCCGGACCGGCCTGCAGCTTGGCGGTGGCGCCGGCGATCCCCGCGGCACCCGCCGCGGACGTACCCTCGTCGGGCTTGCGAGGCGCCGGGGTCGCCGGCGCCTCGGCCTGGTCGTCGGCCGGACGTGGCGCCGGCACCAGTGGCGGCAGCGGCTCGGTGGCAAGCGCGGCCAGGGTCGCGATCGCCGACGGCCGCGCGTAGGGCGACTTGCCCTCGACGGCGGCGTAGAGCGTGGCGCCCAGCGACCAGAGGTCGGCCTCCGGCCCCGCCGTGCCGTCCTTCGCCCGCTCCGGCGCGATGTACGCGGGCGAGCCGAGCACCATGCCGGTGCGGGTGACGTTGGGGTCGCCCGGGATGGTGGCCAGGCCGAAGTCGGTGAGCACCACGCGCCCGTCGTGGCCGAGCAGCACGTTGCCCGGCTTCACGTCGCGGTGCATGATGCCGGCCTTGTGCGCGGCCTTCAGCGCGCCCAGCACCCCGAGACCGATCTCGACGGCCTTCGCCGACGAGACCGGGCCGTCCTCGGCGATGGTGTCCTGCAAGGACTTCGACGCCACGTACTCCATGACGATCCACGGATCGCCGTCGGTGCGCAGCACGTCGAAGATGCGGACCACGTTGACGTTGTTGAGCCGGGCGATCGCCCGGGCCTCCCGCAACGAGCGTTCCCGCATCTCGCGGCGCTCCTCCGGCGTGAGACTGGGCGGCGGAACGAGTTCCTTGATCGCCACGTCGCGGTGCAGCACCTCGTCGCGCGCCTTCCACACCCGACCCATGCCGCCCTGGCCGAGCGGCGAGATGAGCCGGTACCGGTCGGCGACGAGTTGGGGAAGCGCGTTAGACATCGCCTGAGACCGTACCCGGCAGGCGCGGCGCGTACACCGGCGGCACGCCACTGTGCGGTGAAGGTCAAGTTCTGGACGCGTACCCTGTCGGCATGTCTGCCGAAGAGCCGCTGTTCCGGGTCGTCCGCGGCGTGCCCACCGCCGAGGAGCTGGCCGCCCTGGTCGGCGCGATCGTGGCGCGGACCCGACCGGCCGCGGCCACCGCGCCGGCCGCCGTGTCGCAGTGGACGCGCCGCGCCCGCCCGGCGGGCGCGGCGCCGGTCGCCGGCCCCGGCGCGTGGCGCGCCTCCGGCCTCCCCCGCTGACCCTTCCCGGGTACGCCGGCCGCGAATCAGGACTGCCGGGATTCGCGACGAGCCATTAACCTCACTGAGGGAAACCGTGTGGTGACGGACAGGGAGGGCCGATGATCCCGGAGGACAACCAGCCGGCCGGCTGGCTGCGTGACTACGGCGGCATCGAGGCCGACATCCGACGGATGCGCGAGTTCGCCGACCGGCTCCAGGACGAGGTGACCCGCAACTACGCCCCCCACCTGTCGTACATCGCGGACGACATGAAGGCTCCGGTCCCCAACCCGGCCGACGCGTTCATCGAGCTGGTCCAGTTCCTCCAGGCCCACCACGAGACCCAGCAGGCCACCGTCAGCATGGTCTGGGACCTGGCCCCGGCCACCGGCCGGCTGGCCGACGCCGCCGGCCACATCGCCACCCGGTACGGCGACTCCGACGCGTTCTCCTCCACCCGGGTCGCCGATGTGGAACGCGCCCTGGCCGCCCCGTCCACCGCGGCGGCCCGCCCGGTGCCGCCACTGACCGATCCGACCGCACCCGAGCAGGGGCGGGTGGTCCTGCCGTGATCGAACGGGGCAGCGGACGCACCTCCGGGCTCACCGACTGGCGGCTCATGGACGTGCTCAGCATGTGGGCGTGCCTCCAGGACCAGGACACCACCGGCCAGTGGAAGCAGGTCGCCGGCTGGCGCAAGGTCTGTGACCTCGCCCTGGCCCACCTCAGCCGGCTGCGCGAATACCGGCGCGGGCTCGCCGAGGCGTGGCCGCCGGAGACCAACGCCGCCGCGCGGGCGTACCTCGGGGAACTCGACAAGCTCATCGACCAGGTGCAGCGCACCCACGACGCCGCCGCCGCGAACTACGACGCGCTCGCTGCCGCCACCCGCGCCATCGGCAGCACCCGCGCCGAACTCCAACCGCTCCATGACGAGTACGCGGAGAAGGTGCGGCAGAAGCGGGCGTACGAGGCGATCCTCGCCGACCCGAAGGCGGTGGCGGGAAGCCGGCTACCGGAGAAGCCGCCGGTGACGGACGCGGACCTGGAGCAGTTGAACGTACGGGCACGCGGGTTGATGACGGGGTTGAGCGGCGAACTCCAACAAGCCCAAGTCATGCTCCAACGCCCACCAGCAGTCGCTCCTCGGCCAGGCCCACGAGTAGATCAGCAGCCAACAGACCCTTACTCCGGAGCTGGCTCAATTCCAATTATTCCGCCAGTCGTTGCAGTACCCGTTGCATCCCCGGTGCGCACGCAAGCCACCGGTCCGATCTCCTCGCCCCTGCCTGCCCCCACTCCTCCAGCCCACCACAAGGGATCGGTTATCGGTCAAGGACCGGTGCTTGGTGGAGCAGGGACGGGCGTGACTCCAACGCCAGCTGCATCCACTGGGCATACGCCCCCCACCTTGTCCACTCCCCATACTGGCGGTACTGGCTTTCCCCTCCCGCCAACCTCGACGGCATCGATCCGTGGAATCCCTTCTGATCGCCTGCCAAACAATCAGGGCATCGGGCGCGAGCTTTCTAGTAGACCGACAGCTTCCACTCCTCCGCGCTCGATGCCTCCCGGCGGCCTAATCGGCAGTTCTCCTACCATCGGCCAGCCCGGGGCAGCGCCTCGTCGAGTGAATCCAATCGGCGGGGTCATCGGAGGCGGCGGCGCCGGCACGGCTCCGAGCGGAGCCGCTGGTTCTCGGCCAGGCGTCGGTAAAGGACCCCACTTCGGGGGATACAGCCCTTCCCCGCTAGGCGGTGGTCCTGCAATTGGCGGCGGCGCCAGGAAGGCGCCACCGCATCCCAGCGACGGCGACCAAAGCAGCCGGCGATGGGACCCAGACAACCCATGGGAGCTGGACCATGGAGTTGATCCGGTGGTTCGGCCGCCGGACGAGAACGGTCCGATCGATCCAGGGCCGGCAATCGGATTCGACCGGTGACATCCCGTCATCCTCGCTCGTCGCGAATTCTCGCAATCGCTGCTGCCGTCACTTTGCTAGTCCCCATTAGTACGAGCAGGGCCGCGGCCAGCAACGATGGCGCGGAGCGAATAAGAGGTGACCAGTGGCATCTCCAGTACCTCAACGCCTACAAGGCTCATAGGATTAGCCAAGGCGACGGTATAGTCGTAGCCCTGCCTGATACCGGCGTCGACGCCCATCCGGATATAGCCCGAAACCTGTTAACAGGCGCGGACATGATTCCGGGCGGTGCCGGCAACGGAAAGTTCGACCAAAACAGCCATGGCACAGGAATGGCCGGTCTCATCGCCGCGCATGGGCGGGATGCCAAGACTGGCGCCCTCGGAATAGCTCCGAGAGCTAAGATTCTTCCTCTTTATGACACGCCTTCTAGCGGTCTCGGTAACCCCGATGACCTAGCAGCGAGCATCGAGTACGCAACGAAGCATCAAGCCAGCATAATCAGCATTTCTGCGGCAAGCACGCCAACTACTCGCCTCCGAGCAGCCGTGGACGCCGCCGTGGACGCAAACATTATCGTTGTAGCCGCGGCAGGAAACGCGCCGCGCGAAACCGGAGTTAGCTACCCCGCCTCCGAGCAGGGGGTGATAGCCGTGGGCGGGGTAGACCGGCGCGGCAACCACGCAACCCTATCGGTCTCCGGTCCAGAGGTAGATGTTGTCGCGCCGGCAGTCGACATCTACAGCACCGGCATCGGCGGCGGATATCGGAAAAGCAGCGGTACGTCCGATGCCACTGCGATCGTGGCCGGGGCCGCTGCTCTGATCCGTTCCAAGTATCCCGACCTCCCCGCCCAGGAGGTCGCCCACCGCCTGACTGCCACCGCGATCGACAAGGGCCCGCCCGGTCGCGACGACGAGTACGGCTACGGCGTCATCGACCTCGTCGCCGCCCTCACCGCCGACGTTCCCCCACTCGGCTTCGAAACGCCGTCGGTCACCACACCTACCTCGACGGCGGCCCACGACGACAGCGACGACAACTCGACCGCGCGCGGCCTGGCGACGTTGGGCGCGCTGCTCGCGGCGGGCGGCGGTTATCTGGTCTGGCGTCGGCGTCGACGTGGCGACGACCCGCCGCCGCGGATCAGCCGGTAGCGTCGGTGGGGTGTTGACCTCCGTGCCGCTGCGCCTCGTGCTCGCCTCGCAGAGTCCCGCCCGCCGCAAGCTGCTCCAGGCCGCCGGGATCGAACCCGACGTGCTGGTCAGCGGTGTCGACGAGTCGCAGGTGGTCAGCGATCGGGCCGAGGAGTTGTGCCTGGAGCTGGCCCGGCTGAAGGCGCAGGCGGTGCTGGGCCGGCTGCGTCCCAACCCTGAGGAGCGGACGCTCGTGCTCGGCTGCGACTCGGTGCTGGCGTTCGACGGGGAGATTCTCGGTAAGCCGGCAGACGCGGCGGACGCCACCCGGCGGTGGGAACGGATGCGCGGGCGCAGCGGGGTGCTGCACACGGGTCATTGTCTGATCGACGTGGTGCACGAGTCCCGCGCGGAGGCGGTCGCCTCGACGACTGTGCACTTCGCCGACATCAGCGACGCGGAGATCGCCGCGTACGTGGCGACGGGTGAGCCGCTGGCGGTGGCCGGGGCGTTCACCATCGACGGGCTGGGCGGGGCGTTCCTGACCGGCATCGAGGGCGACCCGGGCACCGTGGTGGGGCTCTCCCTGCCGCTGCTGCGTGGTCTCTTGGCCGAGTTGGAGCTGAACATCACCGACCTGTGGACGAAGGTCGCGCCCGGGGGCCAGGAGGTCGAGCATCTCGGCTAACGTCCGATCATGAGCACGAAGCCGTTGCCGCTGACCCCGGAACTGCACGCGTACCTCGTGGCGCACGGATCCGCCCCCGACGAGATCGTCCGGGAACTGGCCGAGGAGACCCGCGCCGCCCTTCCCGCCCAGGCGGACATGCAGGTCGCGCCGGAGCAGGCCGCGTTCCTGACCTTCCTGACCCGGCTGCTCGGCGTCCGGCAGGCGGTGGAGGTGGGCACGTTCACCGGGCTCTCCTCGCTGGCCATCGCCCGGGGCCTCGCCGAGGGTGGCCGCCTGACCTGCTTCGACATCTCCGAGGAGTACACCGGCGTGGCCCGGCGCTACTGGACCCGGGCCGGCGTGCAGGACCGGATCGAACTGCGTATCGGTCCGGCCGCGGAGACGCTGCGCCAGCTGCCGCAGGAGCGCTACCTGGACCTGGCGTTCATCGACGCCGACAAGGTCGGCTACCCGGTCTACTGGGACGAGTTGGTGCCCCGGATGCGCCCGGGCGCGGTGATCGCCGTGGACAACACGCTGCGCGGCGGCCGGGTGCTCGCCCCGCAGAACGCCGACGACCGCGCGATCGCCGCCTTCAACAACGAGATCCTCGCCGACGTCCGCGTCGAGGTGGTCATGCTGCCCATCGCCGACGGTGTGACCCTGGCCCGGGTGCTCTAACCAGCGTGCCGTGGTGGCGAAACGCCGTCACGCGGCGGCGGAGACCGGGGTGCGGTCATCGCTGGGTGAGGGCCGGCGCAGGGCGCGGCCGAGGCGCACGGTGAGGAGCATGGCCGCGGCGATGAAGCCGGGCAGGAGCAGGAAGGCCAGGTGCGGGCCGACGCCGTCGGCCACCCACCCGAGCGCGACCGGCGCGATCCCGAAGCCCACCCCCATCGAGTACGACGCCCAGCCGGCCGCCTTGTCCGCGGCCGGCCCGGCCACCGCGAGTGCGATGGAGATCGCCAGGGGGTAGTGCAGGGCGTTGCCCAGCCCGAGCACGACCAGGCCGGTGACGGCCAGCCAGCCGACCGGGGCCGACCAGAACAGCGCGAACCCGACCAGGGAGACGGTAAGCGCGGCGAGCAGCAGCGGCACCGGTGGCCAGCGCAGCGCGAGCCGGCCGCCGGCCAGCCGGCCCACGAACATGCCGCAGACGATCGCCGCAACGGCTGCGGACGCCCCGCCGGCGGTGAGCCCGGCGTGCGTACGGAGCACGTCGGCGGTCCAGAGCGACAGGCAGACCTCGATCGAGCCGGTGACCGACATCAGCACCCAGGCGATCCAGTACGCCCGCGGCAGCCGCCCCGACACCGCTCGCTGCCGGAGATCTTGGACAGTTTCCGTTCGAGACGAACGGTAAGTGTCCAAGATCGGGGACGAAGAGGAAGGGGGTACGGCGGGGGCGGCCTTCGGCAGGCGTACCCGGAAGGTCACGGCGGCGAGGGCGACCAGCGTGATGAGCCCGACCTCGACGGCCATCACCGGCCGCCAGCCGAGGCCGGCGTCCACGGTCGCGCCGATGACCAGCGGCGCGAGGATGCCCATGCCGGCGCAGGCGGCGTTGGCCTCGGTGAGCGCGGCGGGCGCGGCGGGCCCGTGGTGGGCGGTGAGCACCACGTTGACCCCGCTGATCACCACCATGCCGAAGGTGGCGATGACCGCGACGGCGGCGATGGTGGCGGGCAGCGGGCGGAGCAGGCCGAGCGCGGTGACGCCGGCGGCCACGCCGGCCAGCCCGAGCCAGATGGCCGGGCCGCGGCCGAGGCGGCGGGCGGCCGGCGCGAAGAGCGCACCACCGGCCAACGCGCCGACCGCGATGCCGGTGCTGTGCAGGCCGGCGACGGCTGCGCTGGTGCCCTGTTCGTCCCGGAGCAGCGGTACGACGGGACCGAACCCGTAGAGAAAGAAGCCCCACAATCCCAGCTGGGCGTAGGTCAGCCAGGTCGTCCGGTCACGGGTGAGGCGGGGCACCGGCCTTACGCTACGCGCGCGCGGCCGGCGCCCCGCCCCGGATGAGAGGCAGCTCTCGTCCTCCTCAGCGAACGCTGCGCGCGAACTGGCGGGCGGCCCAGACCACCCCGGCGACGGCGAGCACCGCGATGATCGTCAGGCCCTGCCAGACCTTGTCGTTGCTCAGGTCGCCGGCGAAGAGCGCCCGAACGCCGTCGACCGACCAGGAGAACGGGTTCCACTTGGCGACGCCCTGGAGCCAGCCGGGGGCGAAGGTCAGCGGGAGCAGGATGCCGGAGAGCAGCAGCACCGGCTGGGCCACGGTGTTCATGAGCGGGGCCAGCGCGTCCTCGCTCTTCACCTTGAGCGCGACCCCGTAGGAGACGGCCGAGGTCATCAGCGCGATGAGGGCCAGCATGAGGTACGCGAGCAGTAGGTAGCCGATGAAGACGCGCAGGTCGAACAGGAGCGCCAGCAGGGTGATGATGACCGCCTGCGCGACCAGCGAGACCACGTCCCGCAGCGAGCGGCCGAGCAGCAGGGCGAGCCGGCTGACCGGGGTGACCCGGGACCGTTCGATCACCCCGGCGCGCAGCTCGGCGATCAGGCCGAAGCCCTGGAACAGGCCGCCGAAGATGGCCAGCAGCACCAGCAGGCCGGGCACGAAGATCTTGTACGCCTCGGCCTGGGTCGGCGCGTTCAGCGCGGGCTTGAGCAGCGGGGCGAAGAGCAGCAGGTACATCACCGGCTGGAAGACGCCGACGAAGACCCAGACGGGGTTGCGCAGCAGCAGCTGGATCTGGCGCTGGAAGATCAGCCAGGTGTCGCGGGCGAGTTTCATGACAGTTCTCCCGATGTTCAGGACTCGCGCAGCGAGCGGCCGGTCTTGGTGAGGAAGACGTCGTCGAGGCTGGGGCGGTGCAACTCGATCGAGCGCAGCTCCAGCCCGGCGTGGTCGAGGCGGCGCAGCACCTGCGGGATGGCGGTGGCGCCCTCGTCGACGTAGAGCCGCAGGCCGCCCTCGTCGACGGTCTCCAGCTTGCTGACGTACGCCTCGGTGTCGAGCAGTTCGGCGGCCTGCGAAGTGGTGGCCGCGTCGAGGCCGACCAGCACCACCTCGCCGGAGATCTCGCGCTTCAGCTCGGCCGGGGTGCCCTCCGCGACCACCTCGCCGTGGTCCATGATCGCGATCCGGTCGCAGAGCGCGTCCGCCTCGTCGAGGTAGTGCGTGGTGATGAAGACGGTCATCCCCTCGGTGCGCAGCCGGCGGATCTCGTCCCACATGTGCGCCCGGCTCTGCGGGTCGAGGCCGGTGGTCGGCTCGTCCAGGAAGACGATCTTCGGTTCGTGGATGATGCCGAGCGCGATCTCGACCCGGCGGCGCTGGCCGCCGGAGTAGGTCTTGCACTTGCGGTCGGCGTACTCGCTGAGCTGGAAGGCGTCCAGGGCGCGGGCGGCGCGGCGGTGCGCCTCGGCCTTGGCGATGCCGTAGAGCCGGGCGTGCAGCACCAGTTCCTCGCGGGCGGTGGACTCGTCCCAGGTGCTGCCGCCCTGGGCCACGTAGCCGATCCGCCGGCGCACCTCGGCCGGGTCCTTGCGCAGGTCGGCCCCGGCGATGGTGGCCTCGCCGCCGTCCGGCTCGATGAGGGTGGCGAGCATCCGCAGGGTGGTGGTCTTGCCGGCGCCGTTGGGCCCGAGGAAGCCGAAGATCTCCCCCTCGGCCACCTCGAGGTTGACGCCGCGGACCGCGTCCACGGTCTTCGTCTCGCGACCCGCGCGGGAGCGGAACGACTTCCGCAGCCCCCTGGTCTCGATCATGTCTGCTCCTGGTCCTCCGGGCCGGACGCGACCGGCCGTCGATGGTCCGCGAGGACGCACGGCTTCCCCACGGCTCGCGCAGAGACTAACGCGATATAACTCTTGTGGTCAACGTTGATTATTCCGCGTCGGGAGCGCCCTCGCTCCAGCCCGACGGCCCCTCAGCCTGCTCCAGCCCAGCAGGCAGGTACGACACTCCGGCCTCGATCCGCTCGGCGATCCGCTCGCACCAGGCCATCTCCGCCTCGGCCCGGGCCAGCCAGAGCTCGAACATCCAGCCGACGTGCACGGGCTTGCGGTTGCGCACCCAGTCCGAGTCCAGCGAGGCGCGCATCGACTCGACGCCGGCCCGGAGGAGGTTCGCCCGGTTGCGCAGCGCGGCCGCCGCCTCGTCGCGGGGCATCGCGGGCAGGAACGAGAAGGCCGCCACGAACGGGTCCGGCGGCTCGTTGAGCTGCCACCACTGCGCCCGCAGCAGCGTCTCGAACTCCTCGTCGCCCTTCGCCGTCACCTCGTACGTGGTGCGGGCGGGGCGGGCGCCGACCTGCTCGACGGAGACCGTCCGGAGCAGCCCCTCGTCGGTGAGCTTGCGCAGCGCGTGGTAGATCGAACCGGGCTGCACGTTGGCCCACTTGTCCGCGCTCCAACTCAGCAGCTCACGGCGTACGTCGTAGCCGTGCACCGGCTGCATCCACCTGACCAGGCCCAGAATCATCATCCGCGTTGCCGACACCGGGCAAGCGTAATAGCCAAATTTGACTACAGTGCGGCATCCCACACTGAGCGATCGTTAGGGCCGAATCCCCGGCCGATACACTCCCGGCAACGACCTCCCGGGAGGAGCCACCAAGGTGCGCAAGGTACTCATCGCCAACCGCGGCGAGATCGCCGTCCGCGTCATCCGCGCCTGCCGCGACGCCGGCCTGGCGAGCGTCGCCGTCTACGCGGACTCCGACCGGGACGCCCTGCACGCCACCCTCGCCGACGAGGCGTACGCCCTCGGCGGCGACACCGCCGCCGACAGCTACCTGCGGATCGACAAGCTGATCGACGTGGCCGCGAAGGCCGGCGCCGACGCGGTGCACCCCGGCTACGGCTTCCTCTCCGAGAACGCCGACTTCGCCCAGGCCGTCATCGACGCCGGGCTGACCTGGATCGGCCCCACCCCGCAGGCCATCCGCGACCTGGGCGACAAGGTGACCGCCCGGCACATCGCCCAGCGGGCCGGCGCACCCCTGGTTCCGGGCACCCCGGACCCGGTCGGCAACGCCGACGAGGTGATGGCCTTCGCCGTCGACCACGGGCTGCCGGTCGCCATCAAGGCGGCCTTCGGCGGTGGCGGGCGCGGCCTCAAGGTGGCCCGCACCATGGAGGAGATCCCGCACCTGTTCGAGTCGGCCACCCGCGAGGCGGTCGCCGCGTTCGGCCGGGGCGAGTGCTTCGTCGAGCGCTACCTGGACCAGCCCCGCCACGTCGAGGCGCAGGTCCTGGCCGACCAGCACGGCAACGTGATCGTGGTGGGCACCCGGGACTGCTCGCTCCAGCGCCGGCACCAGAAGCTGGTCGAGGAGGCCCCGGCGCCGTTCCTCACCGACGCCCAGCGCCGGCAGATCCACGACAGCGCCAAGGCGATCTGCCGGGAGGCCGGATACCACGGCGCCGGCACGGTGGAATACCTGGTCGGCGCGGACGGCACCATCTCCTTCCTGGAGGTCAACACCCGGCTCCAGGTCGAGCACCCGGTGACCGAGGAGACCGCCGGCATCGACCTGGTCCGCGAGCAGTTCCGCATCGCCGACGGCGAGAAGCTTCGGTTCACCGAGGACCCGACCCCGCGCGGGCACTCCATCGAGTTCCGGATCAACGGCGAGGACCCGGGCCGCAACTTCCTGCCCGCCCCGGGCACCATCACCGCGCTGCGCCTGCCCACCGGCCCGGGCGTCCGGGTGGACACCGGCATCTCGGCCGGCGACGTGATCGGCGGCAACTTCGACTCGCTGCTGGCCAAGGTGATCATCAGCGGCGAGACCCGTACCGAGGCGCTGGAGCGGGCCCGCCGCGCGCTGGACGAGATGCTCGTCGAGGGCATGGCCACCGCGCTGCCCTTCCACCGCCTGGTGGTCCGCGACGAGGCGTTCACCGCCGAGCCGTTCACCGTGCACACCCGGTGGATCGAGACCGGGTGGAACAACACCGTCCCGGCCTTCACCGCCCCCGCCGGCGCCGTCGAGGGCCCGGCCGGGCGCGAGACCGTCGTGGTCGAGGTGGGCGGCAAGCGGCTGGAGGTCACCCTCCCGGCCGGCCTCGGCGCGGGTACGGCGGCAGCCGCGCCCGCCGCGAAGAAGCCGGCCCGCCGGGGCGGCGGCGCCAAGGCCGGCGCGGCGGCCAGCGGCGACGCGCTCACCTCGCCCATGCAGGGCACCATCGTCAAGATCGCCGTGGCGGACGGGGACACCGTCGCCGAGGGCGACCTCGTGGTGGTCCTGGAGGCGATGAAGATGGAGCAGCCCCTGCACGCCCACAAGGCCGGCACCGTCAGCGGCCTGTCGGCCGAGGTCGGTGCGGTGATCACGGCCGGCGCGGCGATCTGCACCATCGCCTGACGTCCGCGGCGGTCCCGCCGGCCGGGGTGGTTTGGGCCACCAGCGGCGGCGGGACCGGCCGCGAGCGGGAATGATGGCCGGGTGCGGTTCCTTCATGGCGCGGTTCCCGCGCACGACCTGACCTACAACGACGTCTTCATGGCGCCCAACCGCTCCGAGGTGGGCTCCCGGCTCGACGTCGACCTGGCCACGGCCGACGGCACCGGCACCACCATTCCGCTGGTGGTGTCGAACATGACCGCGGTCGCCGGCCGCCGGATGGCCGAGACGGTGGCCCGGCGCGGCGCCATCGCGGTGATTCCGCAGGACATCCCGATCGAGGTGGTGGCGAACGTCGTCGCCTGGGTCAAGCAGCGGCACCTGGTGCACGACACCGCGATCACGCTCGGCCCCACGGACACCGTGGGCGACGCCATCCACCTGCTGCCGAAGCGGTCGCACGGCGCGGTGATCGTGGTGGACGAGGCGAGCCGCCCGCTCGGCGTGGTCACCGAGGCCGACACCGTCGGGGTGGACCGCTTCGCCCAGCTCCGGCACGTGATGTCGACCGAGCTGCACACCGTGCCGGCGGACGCGGACCCGCGTACCGGCTTCGACCGGCTCTCGGCGGCCCGGCGGCGGCTCGCCCCCGTGGTGGACGCCGAGGGGCGCCTGGTCGGGGTGCTGACCCGGTCGGGCGCGCTGCGCGCCACGCTCTACAAGCCGGCCGTGGACGACCGGGGCCGGCTGCGCGTCGCTGCCGCGGTGGGCATCAACGGCGACGTGACCGGCAAGGCGGCCGCCCTGCTGGAGGCCGGGGTGGACACCCTGGTGGTGGACACCGCGCACGGGCACCAGGAGCGGATGATCTCGGCGCTGCGGGCGGTCCGCAAGCTCGATCCCGGGGTTCCGGTGGCGGCGGGCAACGTGGTCACGGCGGACGGGGTACGGGACCTGGTCGAGGCGGGCGCCGACATCATCAAGGTCGGTGTCGGGCCGGGCGCCATGTGCACCACCCGGATGATGACCGGCGTGGGCCGCCCGCAGTTCTCCGCCGTGCTCGTCTGCGCCGCGGCGGCCCGCGCGCTCGGCCGGCACGTCTGGGCCGACGGCGGCGTACGCCACCCGCGGGACGTGGCGCTGGCGCTCGCGGCGGGCGCCTCGAACGTGATGATCGGCTCCTGGTTCGCCGGCACCTACGAGTCACCCGGCGACCTCTACACCGACGCCGACGGCCGGCGCTACAAGGAGAGCTTCGGCATGGCCTCGGCCCGCGCGGTGAGCGCCCGTACCGCCGAGGACAGCGCCTTCGACCGGGCCCGGAAGGCGATCTTCGAGGAGGGCATCTCCTCGGCCCGGATGTACCTGGACCCGACCCGGCCGGGTGTCGAGGACCTGATCGACGAGATCATCTCCGGGGTGCGCAGCGCGTTCACCTACGCGGGCGCCCGCAACCTGGAGGAGTTCCACGAGCGGGCCCTGGTCGGCGTGCAGAGCACCGCCGGCTACACCGAGGGGATGCCGCTGCCGACGAGCTGGTGACCTTGGGGGCCGGGCCCCTCCCGACGAGGACGAGGGGCCCGGCCGTCAGGGGAAGAGCCGGCTGATCACGGTGCGGGCTGCGGCCTCCGGGTCGGGGCCCACCCGGGGCGGCAGGGCGCCCGAGAGCCAGAGCGTCGCGAAGCCGTGCACGATCGACCACGCCGCCAGCGCGTCGACGTCCAGCCCCCGGCCGGTACGCCGGGCCACGCCGGCGCGCAGCAGCTCGCCGGCCCGGGTCCGGGCGGCCACCACCTCGGGATCGTCGGCCCGGTAGAGGTCGGGGCGGAACATCACCTCGAAGTGGGCCCGGTGCCGGACCGCGAATCCCACGTACGCCACCCCGGTGTCGGCCAGATCGTCGCCGGCGTTCCCCAGCGCCTCGGCCAGCAGCTCGAAACCCTGGGCGGCGAGCGCGGTGAGCAGCCCCGCCTTGTCGCTGAAATGGTGGGCGGGGGCGGCGTGCGAGACGCCGGCCCGGCGGGCCAGGTCGCGGAGGCTCAGGGCGGCCGGGCCGGACTCCGCCATCACCTCCACCGCCGCTTCGAGCAGGGCGCGGCGCAGGTCGCCGTGGTGGTACGCGCGGGGCTGGGTCATGCGCACCAATCTAACTTGTCATTGACAAGATGCCATTCGCGGCGCAATCTTGTCGGCGACAAGTTATCCCCACCGGGAGGCGTAGCCCATGACACCCCTGATCGCCCTCGTCGCCGGCACCGCGGCGGCGCGGCTCGCCGGCCTGCTCGGCGTCGCCACCCTCGACGGCTGGCACCCCGCCCTGCGGATCGGCCTGGCCCTCATGTTCGCGCTGACCGCCTCGGCCCACTTCCTGTCCCGCCGCAACGACCTGATCGCCATGGTGCCGCCGGGGCTGCCCCGGCCCGCCCTGCTGGTCACGCTGACCGGGGTGCTCGAACTGCTCGGCGCGCTCGGGCTGCTCCTGCCGGCGACCGCGCGGCCGGCCGCCGCCGGCCTCGCGCTGCTGATGTTGGCCATGTTCCCGGCCAACGTCTCGGCCGCACGCCGCGGGCTCGCCCTCGCCGGCCGCCCGGTCACCCCGGTCGGCATCCGGACGGCCCTCCAGGTGGTCTTCGTCGCCGCCGCCCTGGCGGTGGTGTTCGGCTGACGGCGAAAATAGTTTGGGGCCTTACGGTTCGGGGGCTAATCTAACGTCCGTGAACATGGGACCGCTCGTCCGCTTCCCCGACGCGCTCCAACACGCGCCGCTCGGCCGGCTGATCTCCATCGCCGGGCACATCGTCGAACAGCACTGGGGCCGGTACCTCGCCGAACACCACGGGCTCACCTCCGCCGGCATGCGGGTGCTGCTCGTCCTGCTCCGGGCCGGTGACAGCACCCACCGGGAGATGGCGGAGCGGTGCTTCGTCCGGCCGGCCACACTCACCGGCATCGTCGACACCCTCGAGCGCGACGGCTTCGTCGCCCGCCGCCGCGACCCCGGCGACCGGCGCAGCGTCCAGCTCAGCCTGACCGACAAGGGTCGGGAGCACGCGCTCGCCATCATCGACCTGATCCACAGCAACCGGCCGCTCACCTCGGTCGACGCGGACCCGGCGAAGCAGGCGGTGATCCGCGAGTTCCTCACCGAAATCATCACGAGCATGTCCGACGGGGACCTTCGCCGGTTGAACCGGGACAGCGAGTCCGACACCGAGAACCCATCGGGGAGCCGTCCGTGCTGATCCGCCTGCTCCGTACCCACCTGCGCCCGTACCGGCGGCTGCTGGCCGCGGTGGTGGCCTTCCAGTTCGTCGGCACCATGGCCTCGCTCTACCTGCCGAGCCTCAACGCCGACATCATCGACCGCGGCGTGGCCGTCGGCGACACCGACCAGATCCTGCGTACGGGCGGCTGGATGCTGCTCGTCAGCCTGCTCCAGATCGCCTGCTCGATCGTCGCCGTCTACCTCGGCGCGAAGACCGCGATGGGCTTCGGCCGGGACGTCCGGGCCGGCATCTTCGCGCACGTCAACCGCTTCTCCGCCCGCGAGGTGGCCCGGTTCGGTGCGCCCTCGCTGATCACCCGGAACACCAACGACGTGCAGCAGGTGCAGATGCTCGTGCTGATGAGCTGCACCATGCTGGTCGCCGCGCCGATCATGAGCGTCGGCGGCGTGGTCATGGCGCTCCAGGAGGACGTGGGGCTCTCCTGGCTGATGCTGGTCTGCGTACCGGTCCTGGCGGTCGCGCTGGGCCTGATCACCCGGCGGATGGTGCCGGGCTTCCGGCTCATGCAGACCCGGATCGACACGGTCAACCGGGTGCTGCGCGAGCAGATCAGCGGCATCCGGGTGGTCCGGGCCTTCGTCCGCGAGCCCTACGAGACGGAGCGGTTCCGGGTCGCGAACACCGACCTGACCGCGACCGCGCTGCGGATCGGCCGGCTCCAGGCGCTGATCTTCCCGGTGGTGATGCTGGTGCTCAACGTCTCCAGCGTCGCGGTGCTCTGGTTCGGCGCGGAGCGGGTCGACTCCGGCCAGATCCAGGTCGGCGCGCTCACCGCCTTCCTGCAGTACCTGATGCAGATCCTGATGGCGGTCATGATGGCCACCTTCATGCTGATGATGGTGCCGCGCGCGGCCGTCTGCTCCGAACGGATCGTCGAGGTGCTGGACACCGAGTCGTCGGTGGTGCCGCCGGTCGAGCCGATGATCGCGATGACCCGGCGCGCGGAGCTGGAGTTCCGCCGCGTCGCCTTCCAGTACCCGGGGGCGAGCGCGCCGGTGCTGCACGACATCTCGTTCCGGGCCAGCCCCGGCCGGACCACGGCCATCATCGGGTCCACCGGCGCCGGCAAGACCACCCTGCTCACCCTGATCCCCCGGCTGGTCGACCCGACCGCCGGCTCCGTCCTGGTCGACGGGGTGGACGTGCGGCTGCTGGAACCGGACGAGGTGTGGCGCCGGATCGGCCTGGTGCCACAACGGCCGTACCTGTTCAGCGGCACCGTCGCCAGCAACCTTCGGTACGGCAACCCGGACGCGACCGACGCCGAACTCTGGGCGGCCCTGGAGATCGCCCAGGCCCGGGACTTCGTCGCGGAGATGCCGGGCGGGCTGGACGCGCCGATCGCGCAGGGCGGCACGAACGTCTCCGGTGGCCAGCGGCAACGGCTCGCCATCGCCCGCGCGCTGGTCCGCCAGCCGGAGATCTACCTCTTCGACGACTCCTTCTCCGCGCTCGACCTCGGCACGGACGCCCGGCTGCGGGCCGCGCTGAAGCCGGTCACCGCGGACGCGGTGGTGGTGATCGTGGCCCAGCGGGTCTCCACGATCATCGACGCCGATCAGATCATCGTGCTCGAGGACGGAGGCGTCGTCGGGATGGGACGACACGAGGACCTGTTGGTGACCTGCCCGACGTACGCCGAGATCGTGGCGTCCCAGCAGACGGCGGAGGTGACGGCATGACCGCCGTACCCCCGCAGAAGTCGGCGCCGGAGGCGAAGGCCGACGGGCGCACGCCGGAGCGGCTGCCCGCGGCCGGGCGGCGTGGCGGCGGCGGGCCGCCGTGGATGGGCGCCGCCATGCCGGCGGAGAAGTCGATGAACTTCGGGCCGTCCGCCCGCCGGCTGCTGGGCCGCCTCCGGCCGCACCGGTTCTCGCTGACCGCGATCATCGCCCTGGCGGTGGCCAGCGTCGGGGCGAGCGTGACCGGTCCGAAGATCCTCGGGCACGCCACGGACATCATCTTCGCCGGGGTGATCGGCCGGCAGATCCCCGCCGGCACCACCCCGGAGCAGGCGGTCGCCGGGGCCCGTGCCGCCGGCAACGACAACATCGCCGACATGCTGGCCCGGATGCACGTGGTGCCCGGGGCGGGCATCGACTTCACGGCGCTGAGCCGCATCCTCACCCTGGCGCTCGCGCTCTACCTGGGCGCCAGCCTGCTGATGTGGTGGCAGGGCTGGCTGCTCAACGGGGTCGTGCAGCGCACCGTGCTGCGGCTGCGCGCCGACGTGGAGGAGAAGCTCAACCGGCTGCCGCTGCCCTACTTCGACAAGCAGCCCCGGGGTGAGCTGCTCAGCCGGGTCACCAACGACATCGACAACATCTCGCAGACCCTGTCGCAGACGCTCAGCCAACTGCTCAGCGCGCTGCTCACCGTGGTCGGCGTGCTGGCCATGATGTTCTGGATCTCGCCGCTGCTGGCCCTGGTCGCCCTGGTGGCGGTGCCGCTGTCGGTGGTCGTGACCCAGCAGATCGCGAAGCGCTCGCAGCGCCGGTTCATCGCCCAGTGGCGGCACACCGGTGAGCTGAACGGCCTCATCGAGGAGACCTACACCGGCCACGAGCTGGTCAAGGTCTTCGGCCGGCAGCGCGAGGCGCAGGCCGCCTTTGCGGCAAAGAACGAGGAGCTGTTCCGGGCCAGCTTCGGGGCCCAGTTCATCTCCGGGATCATCATGCCGGCGATGATGTTCGTCGGGAACCTCAGCTACGTCGCGATCGCCGTGGTCGGCGGGCTGCGGGTGGCCTCCGGGACGATGAGCCTCGGCGACGTGCAGGCGTTCATCCAGTACTCGCGGCAGTTCACCCAGCCGCTGACCCAGATCGCCTCGATGGCGAACCTGCTCCAGTCCGGGGTGGCCTCGGCCGAGCGGGTCTTCGAGGTGCTCGACGCCGAGGAGCAGGTCCCGGACCGGCCCGCGCCGCCCCGGGTCACCGGCCGGGTGGAGTTCGAGCACGTCTCCTTCCGGTACGACCCGGACAAGCCGCTGATCGACGACCTCTCGCTGGTGGCCGAGCCCGGGCACACGGTGGCCATCGTCGGACCGACCGGCGC
Organism: Micromonospora sp. MH33; assembly: GCF_003013775.1. NCBI lineage: Bacteria > Bacillati > Actinomycetota > Actinomycetes > Micromonosporales > Micromonosporaceae > Micromonospora > Micromonospora sp. MH33. Next base: position 679 of record NZ_MUYZ01000069.1, on the reverse strand, counting down.
CGGCAAGACCACCCTGGTCAACCTGATCATGCGGTTCTACGAGCTGGACGCCGGCCGGATCAGCCTGGACGGGGTGGACATCAGCTCCATGCGCCGGGACGAGCTGCGCGGCCGGATCGGCATGGTGCTCCAGGACACGTGGCTCTTCGGCGGCACCATCCGGGACAACATCGCGTACGGGCGGCCGACCGCCACGGAGGAGGAGATCCTGGTCGCGGCCCGGGCCACCTTCGTGGACCGGTTCGTCCGCAGCCTCCCCGACGGCTACGACACCGTGATCGACGAGGAGGGGAGCAACGTCAGCGCCGGCGAGAAGCAGCTCATCACCATCGCCCGGGCGTTCCTCGCCGAGCCGTCGCTGCTGATCCTCGACGAGGCGACCAGCTCGGTCGACACCCGTACCGAGGTGCTGCTCCAGCGGGCCATGGCGGCGCTGCGCAGCGACCGGACCAGCTTCGTCATCGCGCACCGGCTCTCCACCATCCGGGACGCCGACCTGATCCTCATGATGGAGCAGGGCCGGATCATCGAGCAGGGCAGCCACGACCAGCTCCTCGCCGCCGACGGGGCGTACGCCCGGCTCTACCGCTCGCAGTTCGCCGGCGCGGCGATCGACGAGGAGGCCGCCGCGCCGCTGCCGGCCGGCGGACCGCCCGGGCGGCCCGGCGCCGGACCGCCC
>NZ_MUYZ01000068.1:0-26431 GCF_003013775.1 Micromonospora sp. MH33 | reverse complement strand
GGCCCACCGCCCCGCCCGCCGGCCGCTGGCGTTCCGCCGTCGTGGTCTGCGCCTTCCTCGCCGCCGCCGTGGTCGGCATCGGCGTCGCCGTGCAACATCCGTCGGCCGAGGCGCTGGTCGATGCCGGCTCGGTGGCCCGCTCACCCGTGCCGGGCAGCGCGCCGCCGCCGTCGGGCGCCTCGCCCTCGCCGTCGCTGTCACCGGACCCGGTGTCGAGCGCCCCGGTGGCGCCGGTGCTGAGCCTGCCCGGACCGGTGCCCGCGCACGGGCGGGGGAGCTTCGGCTACGACGACCGGGCCGGCGGGGTGCTGGGCCGGTCCGGGGTGCTGCGCCGGTTCCGGGTGGCGGTGGAGGACGGCTCCGGGGAGGACGTGCACGCCTTCGGCGACGCCGTGCAGCGGGCGCTGGCCGGGCCGGGGAGCTGGGTGGACGGTGGCCGGCTGCGGTTGCAGCGGGTCGGCCCGGGCAGCCCGTCCGACTTCACCATCTACCTGGCCACCCGGGACACCGCCGGCCGGCTCTGCCGCGCCGGGGGCATCAACATCCGGGTGGGCGGCGTGCCGTACACGTCCTGTCGGGTCACCGGCAAGGTGGTGATCAACCTGGACCGGTGGCGGACCTCGGCGCCGCACCTGGTCGCGGCGAAGCTGCCGCTGGACACCTACCGGCTCTACGTGATCAACCACGAGGTGGGTCACCAGTTGGGACACCATCACGAGGCCTGCCCGGGGCCGGGCCGGGCGGCGCCGGTGATGCAGCAGCAGACGCTCTTCCTGAACGGCTGCCGGCCGAATCCGTGGCCGTACGTGGGCGGGAAGCGGTACACCGGTCCGCCGGTGTGAAGGACCTGATCGTGGCGATGAGAAGTATTTCGCGGGAGGACAGGCAAAAAGGGCCAATTGCCCGAATTGCCATGGCACGCTGGTGTCATGACGCCGTCGTCCCCTTACGACCCGCCTGAGGACCCCGCGCCGGCCGGCGACCGCCCGTCGCCCCGGCTCGACTTCGACCGTCCGCCGGCCCACCCCGGGACCCCGGCGCCGGCCCGTCCCGGCCTGCGCCGGATGCGGCGCCGCCGCCGGCGGGCCGTGTTGCTCCTGGCGGTGCTGCTCGCCGCGGGTGCCGGCGCCTTCGAGGCGACCCGGCTGGCCGGCCTGGACGGGCCGGTGCACCTGTCCGCCCGGCATCCGCTCTCCGCCGCCGACCCGTCGCTGGCCAACGGCGCCGGCGCGGGGACCCGGAACGACTCCGGCGACTATCCCACCGCGGGGCCCGGCAGCTTCGCCGCCGCCGACGGCCGGTCACCCGTACGCGGCCACGACGGTCCGCTGCGTCGCTACCGGGTCGAGGTCGAGCGGGACGCCGGGCAGGACGCCGACGAGTTCGCCGCCACGGTGGACGCGGTGCTCGGCGACCCGCGCAGCTGGATCGCCTCCGGCGAGCTGCGGGTGCAGCGGGTGCCCGAGGCGTCCGCCGCCGACTTCACCATCTACCTGGCCACCCCGGCCACCTCGGAGCGGATGTGTGCCGAGGGCGGACTGAGCACCGAGCGGTACACCTCCTGCCGGCTGCCCGGACGGGTCGTCATCAACCTGGCCCGCTGGATGGAGGCGGTGCCCGACTACGGCGCCCCGCTGGAGGTCTACCGGACGTACGTGGTCAACCACGAGGTCGGGCACGAGTTCGGTGAGCTGCACCAGGCCTGCCCCGGGCCCGGCGCGCCGGCCCCGGTGATGCAGCAGCAGACGTACGGGCTGGACGGCTGCGTGGCGAACGCCTGGCCGTACGTCGACGGGGTTCGCTACGTGGGCGAGCCCACCGACGGGCTCTGAGTTATTCCCGCTCCCGCATGTCGGGCGACGTGGCCCTCATCATGGCCGATCCCTACCGGGGCGAGCGACAATGGCGCGGTCCCACCGCCGATCCCGGGGAGTCCACCGTGTCGTTGCCCCCGCTCGTCGAGCCCGCCGCCGAGCTGACCGTAGACGAGATCCGCCGCTACTCGCGCCACCTGATCATCCCGGACGTCGGGGTGGAGGGGCAGAAGCGGCTGAAGAACGCCCGGGTGCTCTGTGTGGGCGCCGGTGGCCTCGGCTCGCCGGCCCTCCTGTACCTCGCCGCCGCCGGTGTCGGCACCCTCGGCATCATCGACTTCGACACCGTCGACGAGTCCAACCTCCAGCGCCAGGTCATCCACGGCGTCTCCGACGTCGGCCGGTCCAAGGCCGAGTCCGCCGCCGCCTCGATCCGCGAGATCAACCCGCTGGTCAACGTGGAGATCCACAACACCGCGCTGGACCGGGACAACGTCCGGGAGATCTTCGCCCGGTACGACCTGATCGTCGACGGCACCGACAACTTCGCCACCCGCTACATGGTCAACGACGCGGCCGTGCTGCTCGGCAAGCCGTACGTCTGGGGTTCGATCTACCGGTTCGACGGCCAGGCGTCGGTGTTCTGGGCCGAGCACGGTCCCTGCTACCGCTGCCTCTACCCGGAGCCGCCGCCGCCCGGCATGGTCCCGTCCTGCGCCGAGGGCGGCGTGCTGGGCGTGCTCTGCGCGTCCATCGGGTCGATCCAGGTCAACGAGGCGATCAAGCTGCTGGCCGGCATCGGCGAGCCGCTGGTCGGCCGGCTGATGGTCTACGACGCCCTGGAGATGAGCTACCGCAAGATCAAGGTCCGCAAGGACCCGAACTGCGTGCTCTGCGGCGAGAACCCCACGGTCACCGACCTGCTGGAGGACTACGAGGACTTCTGCGGCGCGGTCTCCGACGAGGCGCAGGAGGCGGTGGTCGACTCGACCATCACCGCGCTGGAGCTGAAGGAGTGGCAGGACGCCGGCAAGGACATCTTCCTGGTCGACGTCCGCGAGCCGGCCGAGTACGAGATCGTCCGGATCCCCGGCGCCACCCTCATCCCCAAGGGCGAGATCATCTCGGGCGACGCGCTGGCGAAGCTCCCGCAGGACAAGCAGATCGTCCTGCACTGCAAGTCCGGCGTCCGCTCCGCCGAGGCGCTCGCCGCGCTCAAGGCGGCCGGCTTCCGGGACGCCGTGCACGTCCAGGGCGGGGTGCTCTCCTGGATCAAGCAGATCGACCCGTCGCTGCCGGCGTACTGAGGTCGCGTCGAAGGGCCCTCCCGGTGTGCCGGGAGGGCCCTTCGCGTACCGCCGGTGGGCCGGGCCACCCCTGGCCGAGCTACCGAGGCATAACCACGTTTGCGCCGGTAGCGTGACTGCCGTGGTGGATCTGGACGCGGCGATCGGCTTCGTCGTGGCGCACGGCGACGCGGTGGACCGCGCCCGCCTCTCCCGGCTGCGCACCGGCGCCCCGGTGCCGCCCGAACTGCTTGACGCGGCCGAGTCGGGGCAGGCCCCCGGCGGCGGCTGGCCCGCCGTGCTCGACGGCGAGGTCGCCTCGGTCGACGCGACCTGCTATCGACTGGCCGAGCTGGACGACCTCGGGGCGCTGGGCCGCCCGGCCGCCCGGCACGCCCTGGACTGGCTGGCCGCCCGGCAGCTCGCCGACGGCGGCTGGGACGAGGATTCGTCGTTGGCCGGGTTCGCCCCGGAGTGGGCCACCCCGGGCGACCCCGAGGCGCGGCTCTTCCTGACCGCCAACGCCGGGTTCTGGCTCACCGTGGCCGGGCTGGACGCCCGCGCCGCCGGCCCGCTCGACCACCGGGTCGGCGGGGCGTACGCCGGCGTGGTGCAGGCGTCCGCCCAGGCGCTCGCCGCCCAGCTCGCGCCGGACGGCAGCTGGCCGTCCTTCCTGCCGGCCGGCTGGCTCGCCGCGGCCGTGCTGCACCGCCAGCAGATGTACTACGAGTCGGCCCGGATCCAGGCGGTGCTGGCCGACCGCATCCCGCAGATGTCCCCGGCCGACGTGGCCTGGCTCGCCGCCACGCTGCGTCGGGTCGACGTGGGCGAGGAGCAGTGGCTGCTGGTCTCGGCCCGCCGGCGGCTGGCCGAGACCCAGCGCAGCGACGGCGGCTGGGACAGCGACGACGGCCACCAGTTCGACGTGCACACCACGTTGCGGGCGATCCGCGCCTGCCGCCCGACCACGCCCGAGGCCCCGGTCTCCGGCGCGCCGTTCGTCGCGCCGCTGGTGCCGCCGCAGCGCGCGGCGTCCCCGGGCGAGCTGGTCCTGCCGCCCGTCGTGCCGTTGCCGAGGCCGGCCCCGCCGTCCGCTCCACCACCGGAGTCGGCGCCGCCCGAGCCGGCCGCGCCCACCGCCTGAACCTGCCGGGCCGGCCGGTCAGCGCAGGTGGCCGTCCCCGGTGACCACGTACTTGGTGCTGGTCAGTTCGGGCAGCCCCATCGGGCCACGGGCGTGCAGCTTCTGGGTGGAGATGCCGATCTCGGCGCCGAAGCCGAACTCGCCGCCGTCGGTGAACCGGGTGGAGGCGTTCACCATCACCGCGGCGGCGTCCACCCTGGCCACGAACTCGCGGGCCGCCGGCTGGGAGTCGGTGACGATCGCCTCGGTGTGCCCGGTGCCGTGCCGCCGGATGTGCGCGACCGCCGCGTCCAGCGAGTCGACCACCGCGACCGAGATGTCGGCGGAGAGGTATTCGGTGTCGAAGTCCTCCTCGGTGGCCGGCACCACCGCGTCGGAGTACGCAGCCACCCGCGCGTCGCCGTGCACGGTCACCCCGGCGTCGGCGAAGGCGGCCAGCACGGCCGGCAGGAAGGCGTCCGCGACGCCCGCGTGCACCAGCAGCGACTCGGCGGTGTTGCAGGTGGAGAGGCGCTGGGTCTTGGAGTTCAGGGTGACCGCCACGGCCTTGGCCAGGTCGGCGGCGGCGTCCACGTAGACGTGGCAGTTGCCCACCCCGGTCTCGATCACCGGCACGGTGGACTCCTCGACCACGGTCCGGATCAGCGACGCGCCGCCGCGCGGGATCAGCACGTCGACCAGGCCCCGGGCGCGCATCAGCTCCTTGACCGAGTCGCGGGTGCTGGCGTCGAGGAGCTGCACCGCGTCGGCCGGCAGGCCGGCCCCGGCGACGGCGTCGCGGAGCACCGTGACCAGGGCGGCGTTGGAGTGCGCCGCCGAGGAGGAGCCGCGCAGCAGTGCCGCGTTGCCGGACTTCAGGCAGATCCCGGCGGCGTCGACGGTCACGTTGGGGCGGCCCTCGTAGATGATGCCGACCACCCCGAACGGCACCCGGACCTGGCGCAGCTCCAGCCCGTTGGGCAGGGTCCCGCCGCGGACCACCTCGCCGACCGGGTCGGGCAGCGCGGCCATCTGGCGCAGCGCGTCGGCGATGCCGGCCACCCGGCCCTCGTCGAGGGCCAGCCGGTCCAGCACGGCCGCGCTCAGCCCGGCCTCCCGCCCGGCCACCAGGTCCGCCGCGTTCGCGGTCAGGAGCTCCGGGGTACGCGCCACCAGCGCGTCGGCCATCGCGTGCAGCGCGGCGTCCTTGACCGTACGGGTGGCGACCGCGAGGGCCTCCGCCGCGCCCCGGGCCCGGCGGGCCTGCTCGACCACGCTCATGTGCGCACTCCTCACAGCAGTACGAGGTCGTCGCGGTGGACGACCTCCCGTTCGTACGCCGGGCCGAGCGCCGCGGCGAGTTCCGTGGTGGAGCGGCCGAGCAGCCCGGGCAGCTCGACCGCGTCGTAGTTGACCAGCCCGCGGGCGACCGGCGCGCCCTCGGTGTCGACCAGGTCCACGGGGTCCCCGGCGGTGAACGCGCCGTCCACCGCGGTGATCCCGGCCGGGAGCAGCGACTTGCGCCGGCCCACCACCGCCTGCACCGCGCCCGGGTCGAGGTGCAGCCGGCCGCGCGGCGCGGTGGCGTGCGCCAGCCAGAAGAGCCGGGCGGCCGGGCGCCGGCTGCTCGGGTGGAAGAAGGTGCCGACCGGCTCGCCGGCCAGCGCCGGCGCGGCCAGCGGCGCGGCGGTGAGCACCACCGGGATGCCGAAGCCGGTGGCGATCCGGGCCGCCTCGACCTTGGTGACCATGCCGCCGGTGCCCACCCCGGCCCGGCCGGCCCCGCCGATGTCGACGCCGGCCAGGTCGCCCTCGCCGTGCACCTCGGTGATCCGGGTGCTGCCGGCGCGGGCCGGGTCACCGGTCCAGAGCGCGTCCACGTCCGACAGCAGCACCAGCAGGTCGGCGTCGACCAGGGCGGCGACCAGCGCGGCGAGCCGGTCGTTGTCGCCGAACCGGATCTCCTCGGTGGCCACCGTGTCGTTCTCGTTGACGATCGGCACGGCCCGCAGGTCGAGCAGCTTGCGCAGGGTCCGGTACGCGTTGCGGTAGTGCGCCCGCCGGGTCACGTCGTCGACGGTGAGCAGCACCTGCCCCACGGTCAACCGGTGCCGGGCGAAGGCCGCCGCGTACCGGCCGATGAGCAGGCCCTGCCCGACGCTGGCGGCGGCCTGCTGGGTGGCCAGGTCGCGGGGGCGCCGGGGCAGCCCGAGTGGGGCCAGGCCGGCGGCGATCGCTCCGGAGGACACCAGCACTACCTCACGCCCCGCGGCGGCCAGCGCGCCGAGCGCGTCGACCAGCGCGTCGACCCGGGTGTCGTCCAGGCCGCCCGCCGGGGTGGTCAGCGAGGACGATCCGATCTTGACGACGATCCGGCGGGCCGAGGTGACTGCTTCGCGCACCCGACCATTCTGCGCGCTGCGGTCCGTCGCCCCTCGGCGCGTTCCCATATCGTGGCAGCCCGTGACACCTGACGAGTACGTCGAGGCGGTGCTGGACCTGGTCGAGCGGATCCCGCCCGGCCGGGTGATGTCGTACGGGGCGGTGGCCGACGCCCTCGCGGAGCGGTCGGGGCGGGCCTCGGCACGGTTGGTCGGCTCGATCATGGCCCGGCACGGGGGCGGGGTGCCCTGGCACCGGGTGGTGAACTCGGCCGGCCGGCTGCCACCGGGGCACGAGGTGGAGGCGCGGGCCCGGCTGCGCGCCGAGGGCTGCCCGCTGCGCCCCGCCGGGGTGGACATGGCGGCGGCCGCCTGGTCGCCCGACGAGGGGATGTGACCGCCGACATAACGTGAGTAGCATTCGGCTCCATGACAGGAACGGGCGGGAGCCTGCCTCGCCGGGTGCACGCCGGATACGCGCTCGGATCGCTGGTCACCGGCGCGTTCGGGACGGTGCCGGGGCTGCTCCTGCTGCCGTACCTCACCGACACGCTGGGCGTCGCGGCCGGGGTGGCCGCCCTGCTCGTGCTCCTGCCGAAGGCGTGGGACGTGCTGGTCAACCCGGTCGCCGGGCGGATCTCCGACCGGACCCGGTCCCGCTGGGGCGCGCGCCGGCCCTGGCTGCTCGTCGGCGGGCTGGCGCTGGCCGTGCTCTTCGCCGCGATCTTCGCGGCGCCGTTCGGCACCGGACCGGCCGCCGGGACGTACGTGGCCCTGGCGTTCCTGGCCACCGCGACCGCGTTCGCCTTCTTCCAGGTGCCCTACGTGGCGATGCCCGCCGAGCTGACCGACGACCCGGCGGAGCGTACCCGGCTGATGAGCTGGCGGATCGCGGTGCTGGCGCTGGCCATCCTGGTCTCCGGCGCGGTGGCCCCGGCCGTGGTGACCGCCGGCGGCGACGGCGTGCCCGGGCACCGCTGGATGGGCCTGTTCGTGGCGGCGCTGATCGTGGCCGGCACGGTCAGCGCGTTCCTCGGCACCCGGTCCGCGCCGACCGGCACGGTGGGGGAGAGCGAGCCGAGCCTGCGCGCCCAGCTCGCCGTCGCCGGCCGCAACCGGCCGTTCCGGGTGCTGCTGGCCTGCTTCGTGATCCAGTCCGCCGGGGTGGCCACCGTGCTGGCCGGCGTGAAGTACTTCGCCGACCAGGTGCTCCGCGCCCCGGACAGCGGGCCGACCCTGCTCTTCGCCTGCTTCGTCGGCCCGGCGCTGCTGGTCATGCCGCTCTGGACCCGGGCCGGCGCCCGGCTGGGCAAGCGCGCCGCGCTGGTCGCCGCGTCGCTGCTCTTCGCGGCCGGCGCCCTCGCCCTGGTCGCGTCCCCGGCGCTGCCGGCCGCCGGCGTGTACGCAGTGGTCGCGCTGATCGGCGTCGGCTACGCCGGCCAGCAGGTCTTCGCGCTGGCCATGCTGCCGGACTGCATCGCCTACGACACCGCGCGCACCGGCCGGCGGCAGGCGGGCGTGTTCACCGGGTTGTGGACCGCCGGGGAGACCTTCGGCCTGGCCCTCGGCCCCGGCATCTACGGCCTGGTCCTCCAGCTCTCCGGCTACGTCTCCTCGTCCACCGGCACGGCGGCCGCCCAGTCGGCGACCGCGCGGCTCGGCGTCCTGCTCGGCTTCACCGTCCTGCCGGCCCTGCTGGTCGCCGCCCCGGTGGTGCTGCTGCGCGGCTACACCCTCACCCCGGCCCAACTGGCCGCCCCGCCCGCGCCCGGTGCCGTCGCGCCGGCGGCGCGGGCGTGAGGCACGCGTACCCGTCCGCCCATCCGGCGCGTGCCGCGGACCGTCACGAGAGGAACACCCGAGACCGATGACCGACACGGCAGGGACGGGCGCGCTGCCCGTCGAGGGGGTGCCCGCGGCGCGGGTGCTCGACGAGATCCGGGCCCTGCGGGAGGCCGACCGGCCGACGCACGGCGGACGGCTGTTCGCCTACGTCTACGACCCCGGGGTGGCCGGCCTGGACGAGCTGGCGCAGGCCGCCCACGCGGAGAGCGCGCACGTCAACGGCCTCGACCCGACCGCTTTCCCGTCCCTGCTGGCCATGGAGAACGCGCTGGTCGGGGCGGCCGCCCGGCTGCTCGGCGGCGGCCCCGGCACGTCCGCGCCGGACGTGGTCGGCAGCGTCACCAGCGGCGGCACCGAGTCGCTGATACTGGCCGTCAAGGCGGCCCGGGACGCCCGGCCCGACCCCACCGAGCCGCGGATCGTGGTGCCGGTCAGCGGGCACGCCGCCTTCGCCAAGGCGGCCCACTACCTGCGGGTGGCCCTCGACCCGGTGCCGGTGGACCCGGTGACCCTGCGCCCGGCCGCCGCCGACGTGGCCGCCGCGATCCGGCCGGAGACCGTGCTGGTCGTCGCCTCCGCCCCGTCGTACGCGCACGGCGTGGTGGACCCGGTGGCGGAGATCGCGGCCGTGGCGGCGGCGGCCGGGGTGCGCTGCCACGTCGACGCCTGCTTCGGCGGCTGGACGCTGCCCTGGCTGCGCCGGCTCGGCGCGCCGGTGCCCCCGTTCGACTTCGCCGTGCCCGGGGTCACCTCGATCTCGGTCGACCTGCACAAGTACGCGTACGCCCCGAAGGGCGTGTCGGTGCTGCTGCACCGGGATCCGGGGCTGCGCGCGTCGCAGTTCTTCGCGTACGCCGACTGGCCCGGCTACACCATGGTCAACCCGGTGATCGCCTCGACCCGGTCGGGCGGGCCGATCGCCGCCGCGTACGCCACCCTGCGGCACCTCGGCGAGGACGGCTACCTGCGGCTGGCCGCGGTGACCCGGGACGCGGTCGCCGGGCTGGCCGACGCGGTCCGCGCGGTCGGCGGCCTGCGGCTGCTGGCCGAGCCCGAGTCGACAGTGGTCTGCTTCGCCGCCGACGACCCGGGGCTGGACCTGTTCGTGCTGGTGGACGAGCTGACCGCCCGGGGCTGGCACACCCAGCCGCAGCTCGCGTACGCGGGCCTGCCGGCGAGCGTGCACCTCACGGTGACCGCGGCGGTGGCTCCGCGGGTGGCCGAGTTCGGCCCGGCGCTGGCCGAGGCGGCGGCGGCCGCCCGGGCAGCCGGGCCGGTCGTGCTGCCGCCGGAACTGCTGGGGCTCGCCGGCAGCCTCACCCCGGAGGCGCTCACCCCGGACCTGATCGCCGGGCTCGCTGCCGGCCTCGGACTCGGCGCGGGAGCGGCGCCGGACCGGATGGCGGCGGTGAACACGCTGCTCCAGGCGGCCCCGGTGCGGCTGCGGGAGCGGCTGCTCGTGGAGTTCGTCGGGCTGCTCCAGCGCCCGACCTGGTGACCTCCGCCGACGCCGAGGGCCCGGACCGGCTGGCGGTTCCGGGCCCTCGCGGACGGTCAACTCGCGTCGGCCGCCGTCACGGTGAACGAGGCGGTGTTGTCCGCCGGCTCGGCGTCGGCCACCGTCTGGCCGTACCACTGGGTGTTGAGCTGGAACGTGACGGTGCCGAGGTCACCCGCAACGGTCTCCGGCTCGGCGCGGAGCAGCACGTCGAAGCTCCGCTGCTCACCGGTCAGGAAGCGGCCGCCCGGCACCACGAAGTTGGTGAAGCCCGGCATGTCCTGCGGGTCGGTGCCCCAGATCACCACGCCTGCGGGCAGCCCCGTCGCGTCGGCCCAGAGGAGTTCATGCGCGGTGTCACCGGCCCACCGGACGGTCACCGGCAACCGGCCCAAGTAGCTGCCGTCCTCCTGACGGCTCAGCGTCACGGCACCGGCCGTGGTGATCGAGGCGCGGGCCTGGCTGTCCTGCACGTACGGCACCGGGTTGCGCAGGGAACCCGAGGCGGAGCGGAAACGGGCGGCGAAGGTGGCCCGGTCGGCGACCTCGTCTTCACCGTCGCCGACGTTCACCGAGATCCGGCCGCCCTCCGCGATCATCGCGACGTCCCGAGTCGGGGTGAGCACCTCGAAGGCGATCGAGAATTTCCGGCTCTCGCCCGGCTCGATGTCGCCGCCCGGCACGCTGCAGGTGGCGGTCCGCCGGTTGCCCTCGGGCGCCCCGAAGCCGCACGCCTCCTCCGGGCTCAGGTTGCCCAGCGAGCCGGCGACCGGTTCCACCACGACGATGCTGAAGTACGTGGCGACCGGACCGCGGTTGGTCACCGTGACCGGCAGGCTGCCCTGATAGCCGCGCGCGGTCGGGTCGAGCACCAGCCGGCCCACCGACACGTCGGCGTCGGGACTGCGGCCGGCAGGCGCGGCCGCGGCGGGTGCGGCGAGCGCCAGCAGCACCGCGACCGAGCCGACCAGGACGGCGGCCAGCCGGCGTCCGTTGCGTGTGGTCATTGAAGTCCTCCCGTGATCCCCGTTGCCGCGACGGCTGGTCCGCCGCGGTGACACTGGTTGCCACGTCTCGGACCCGCACCGGGTTGCGGCCCGGTCTGTCCGCGATGCGACCGATCGGAAGGGTTGACGGCCCATGCAACCGGGTCTGGAACGCGCGAGGACGTACGGCCCGCCGGGAGTTCTCCGGGCGGGCCGCACGCGCAGGTGGTTCAGCGGTAGGTGTAACGCTCCTCGTCGTTCTCCTGCACCGGATCCATCAGCGGATCGGCTTCCGTGCCGATCGGCGTGACCTCCGCGATGCCGGTGCCGCTGGCGGTGTTCGAGTTCCGCAGGCCGAACCGGAAGGTGCGGGTCGCGCCCGGGCCGAGGGGGCCGAACCGGCAGATGATGGGCCCCTTCGGCGGCGGGCCGCCCTGGCAGGCCGACCAGTCGCCCCCGTCGGCCGTGGTCCCCACCTGCATCCGCAGGTGCAACTCGACCAGGTCGGCCGGCACCTGACTGAGGTTCCGCACGGTGACCGTGATCGTGCCGGTACGCGTGCCGTCGGCCTCCTTCGCACCCCAGGCCACGTCGCCCGCGGTCACGGTCAGGTCGACCAGGTGCTTGTTCGGGCCGAAGGAGGACGGGCCGTCCACCTGGGTGAAGCCCTTGTCGGTCCACCGGTAGCCCCGCCACTGGCGCTGTGACCAGTCCAGCGACCAGCCGCCGCCGGGCCCGATGTCGGCCATCTCCACCCGGACCGTGCCGCGACTGGTGACCTGCACGGCCAGCAGCCATTGCGGGCCCGGCGCCTCGGAGCGGGTGACCTGGCCGAGGACGACGATCCGCCCGGCGGCATCCCGGTCGAGGACCACCACCTGGGACGGGCCGCTCTGGAAGATGAGGCAGCGGAGCAGGGCGACGGTCTCGACCGCGCCGTCGCCGTCCACATCGCCGTAGGCGAGGTCCTCCAGCAGGACGTCGCCCTCCTGCCGGTAGGTGTCCGCGATCCGCGTCGGTCCTGCCTTGCACACCTGGCCGGGTCGCCAGGCCGGCAGGTCGATCCGGGCAGCCAGGAGCTGGGACCGACTGATCCGCCCGTTCGGGGCGGCCGGGGTGGGGCTGGCCGTGCTCGGCGCCGGCGGAGGCGGGGTCGGCGAGGTGGTCGTCTCCGACGGGGTCGGGGTGGCGGTCTGCGCCGGCCCGGGGGGCGGATCGGGCCGGTGCAGGGCGGCGTTCGCGCCCACCGGGATGGCCACGGCGAGCACCACGGCCGCCGCGGCGACCACCGCGGTACGACGGCGCCGGCGGCGGACGGTGTCCCGCACCGCCGTCGTCCCGGCCGGGTGCACCGCCGGGGCGTACGCCTCGCGGAACGCGGCGAACTCGCCGCTGACCAGGATGTCGTCGAGCTCAGTCATGGTGGTTCACCTCGTTCGTGGTGGTGAGCTGGGCCGCCAGCGCGGCCCGGCCCCGGTGCAGCCAGGACTTGACCGTGCCCTCCGGCACCCCCTCCTGCTCCGCGATCTGCACGACGCTGAGATCGGCCAGGTAGTGCAGCACCACGGCGCGGCGCTGCGGGGTCGGCAACTGGGCCAGCGCGGCGGTCAGCGCCACCCGGTCCGGGCCCGGACCCGGCACGTGCTCCTCGCGCTGCCGGTGCAGCCAGGACTGGGCCGTGCGCAGCCGCCGCCACCGGCTCGTGGCCAGGTTCCAGGCGACCCGGCGTACCCAGGCCACCGGGTCGTCGTAGCGGGACACCCGCGACCAGCGGGCGAACGCCCGGCAGAACGCCTCCTGCACCAGGTCCTGCGCCTGCGACAGGTCGCCGCAGTAGGCGGCGAGCTGGAGCGTCAGGGACCGGAAGTGCGCATGGTAGAGCCCGTCGAAGTCGATCGCCTCGCCCCGGTCCGGGCGTTCCGGCCGGTCCGCTGTCTCCCCGGGCGGCGGCTCGCCGAGCCGTGGCTCCCTCGTCACCGTCATCCGATCCTCCCCGTGCACGTGCCGCCGGCGCGGTCACGCCCGTCACACGCCCTGACGCGGGCCCCGGTTGCGCCGGTTGCCGTCCCGGGTGCTGTGGTTGACTGTCAACTCGAAGACAGGCGAGGGGAGGCGCGAGGTGCAGTTGCCGGCCGTGCTCGGCGAGCCGATCCGGTTCGTGCTGAACTGGGGCCGCCGCTACTCCCTCTGGGTGTTCAACTTCGGGCTGGCCTGCTGCGCCATCGAGTTCATCGCCACCAGCATGGGCCGGCACGACTTCATGCGGCTCGGCGTGATCCCGTTCGCCCACGGCCCCCGCCAGGCCGACCTCATGGTGGTCTCCGGCACGGTCACCGACAAGATGGCCCCGGCGATCAAGCGGCTCTACGACCAGATGCCCGAGCCGAAGTACGTGATCTCGTTCGGCGCCTGCTCCAACTGCGGCGGGCCCTACTGGGACTCCTACTCGGTGACCAAGGGCGTCGACCAGCTCATCCCGGTCGACGTCTACGTGCCCGGCTGCCCGCCCCGCCCGGAGGCGCTGCTGCACGGCATCCTCCGCCTCCAGGAGAAGATCGCGGCCGAGGAGTCCGGCCTCGGCGGCGTGCCGCGCCCCGACCGGCTCGCCCCGCCGGTCGACCCGCGGCCCGCGGAGAGCACCCCCCGGCCGGTGCAATCCCTCACCGCGCCGCCGGTACGTCCCCCGGCCGGCTGACCCGCGAGGTGGCGGCCGAGGTCTAGCCTGCGGACCATGACCCAGTCCGCGGACAAGCGTTCCGCCTTCATCGTCGACGTGCTGACCGAGGAGTTCGGCGCGTCGATGGCGATCGACCCGGCGGCGTTCCGCCGCAAGTTCCGCAAGATGGCCGCCTCACCGTTCGCCTTCTACCGGGGCAGCGCCTCGCTCTTCTACGCGGACCAGCGCGGCGACTTCGCCAGCGACCGGTTCCTCGACGACCGGACCAGCCGGGTGTGGATCCACGGCGACCTGCACGCCGAGAACTTCGGCACCTACATGAACGCCTCCGGGCAGCTCGTGTTCAACGTCAACGACTTCGACGAGGCGTACGTCGGGCCGTTCTCCTGGGACCTGAAGCGCTTCGCCGCCAGCGTGGCCCTGCTCGGCTACGCCAAGGCGCTCTCCGACCGGGTGATCGGCGAGCTGGTGGCCTGCTTCGCCCGGTCGTACCTGGCCGAGCTGCGGGCCATCGCGGCCGGCGGCGACGACGCGATCGGCTCGATCACCCTGGACAACGCCGACGGCGTGCTGCGCCGGGTGCTCCAGCAGGCCCGGCTGAACACCCGGGTCGACCTGCTCGCCGCGCAGACCACCATCGACAACTACGAGCGCCGGTTCTCCCTCGGCGACGGGGTCTACGAGGTCGACGCCGCGACCCGGGAGCAGGTCTGCGCCGCGTTCCAGGACTACCTGGGCACGCTGCCGGAGGGGAGCGCCCGGCTCCGTCCGGTCGCCGCGAACATCAAGGACGTGGTGCTGCGCAAGGGCGTGGGCATCGGCTCGGCCGGGCTGCCCTCGTACAACCTGCTGCTGGAGGGGCACACCCAGGCGCTGGAGAACGACGTCGTCATCTACATGAAGCAGGCCCAGGTGCCGGCGGTGGCGCGGCACATCGACGACGAGCGGGTCCGCTCGTACTTCCGGCACCAGGGGCACCGGACCGCCGAGTCGCAGCGGGCGTTGCAGGCGCACGCCGACCCGTGGCTGGGCTTCACCGAGCTGGACGGGGCCGGCCAGCTCGTCGCCGAGGTCTCCCCGTACGCGGCCGACCTCGACTGGGCCGACGTCAACGAGCCGGAGGAGCTCGGCGGGGTGCTCACCGACCTGGGCCGGGCGGTGGCCCGGATGCACTCGGTGGCCGACGACGAGTCCAGCCACGACCTGGTGGACTACTCCACCGAGGAGGCGATCGTCGCGGTCGTGGACGCCGACGCGGAGCGCTTCGTCGCCTACCTGATCGACTTCGCGCACACCTACGGCATCCGGGCCCGCGAGGACCACCAGCTCTTCGTGGACCTGTTCCGCAACGGCCGGCTCCCCGGCATCTGAGGCTCCCGGGGCGCCGGAGCCCGCGCTCCGCCGCCCCGCCTCACTGCTCGAAGTCGAGCACCACCTTGATGTCCGCGCCGGTGGAGGCGTAGGCGTCGGCGTACGAGGAGACCGGCACCCGGCGGGTGACCAGCGAGCTCAGCCAGGACTGGTCGGCCCGGGCGAGCGCCTCCGCCGCCAGCTCCCAGTGCCGCCGGTTGGCGTTCACCGAGCCGAAGACCACGTTGTTCTCCAGCACCAGCTCCCGGTTCAGCGCCCCCGCGTCGAAGTCGATCGTCCGGCCGCCGCTGGACACCCCGGTCAGGCAGACGATGCCGTTCGTCCCCGCCTTGCGCATCGCGTCCAACACCACGACCGGGGCGCCGGTGCACTCCACCACCACGTCCGGCTGGAAGTCCAGCTCCGCCACGGTCGAGGTGTGGTACGTCGCGCCGAGCGAGCGGGCCAGCTCCGGCTTCGGACCGGTCTTGTTCCGGTCCAGCACGTGCACCGACAGCCCGCGCTGGATGCCGAGCAGAGCGGCCAGCAGACCGATCGGTCCGGCCCCGGTGACCAGCACGCTCTGCGGCTGCCACACGGCCCGGCTGCCGATCCGCTCGATGTGGTCCCACGCCTTCGCCACCACGCTGGTGGGCTCCAGCAGCATCCCGACCGGGGCGAGCGTCGGGTCCAGGCCGACGGCGAACCTGGGCTGCACCCGCCAGCGGTCCCGGGCGAAGCCGGGCAGCGCCTTGATCCCGTGCTCGGTGTACCGGCCGTTGCGGCACATGTCCCACTCGCCGACGGCGCAGTTCGGGCAGGGCACCGGGTCCGGGTGCCGGACGATCCCGGCCACCAGGTCGCCGGGCTGGAGGGTCCCCGTCGGGTCCTCCAGCACCCGGCCCAGCGCCTCGTGCCCGAGCACCAGCCGTTCCTGGCCGGGCGGGGCCTGGCCGTACTCGCCCGCGATGATCTCCTGGTCGGTCCCGCAGATGCCGACCGCCAGGGCCTGCACCAGGATCGCGCCCTCTTCCGTGGGCGGCTCGGGCCAGTCCTCGTCGAGGCGCAGGGAATTGGGGACGCCGGGAGTCACAGTGACAGCGCGCACGGTGTTCATCCTTCCCCGCCCGAGGCCCACGTGCCCGGCAAAGCGGCGGATCCCGCCCGGGCGGCGTGGACGCCCGACGCGGCTCCGGGGCGTCGGCCATAGGATCAGCGGCATGACTCCGGAAGAGGTCGGCCGTCGGGTGGTCGCGCTGCTCGCGCCCGTCGAGGCCACCGCGTCGGTCTCCGGCGGTCAGGGGTACGCCCGCGCCACCGTCGACGTACCCCCGGCGAGCTGGCGCGACGCGGTGCGCGCGGCACGCGGCGACGCCGAGCTGGGCTGCGACTTCTTCGACTGGCTGTCGGCGGTCGACGAGCTGGCCGAGGGCTTCGACATCGTGACCCACCTCTGGTCGACCCGGCACCGGCACGGGCTGCTGCTGCGCACCCGGGTGCCCCGGGAGACGCCGGTCGTGGCGTCCGTGGTCGACGTCTTCCCCGGCGCGGCCTGGCACGAGCGGGAGACCCACGAGATGTTCGGCATCGGCTTCGACGGGCATGGCGAACTGCGGCCGCTGCTGCTGCCGCCGGAGTTCGAGGGCCACCCGCTGCGCAAGGAGTTCGTGCTCGCCTCCCGGGTCGCCAAGCCGTGGCCGGGCGCGAAGGAACCGGGCGAGTCGGAGGCGGGCGGCGGCCGCCGGGTCGCTCGGCTGCCCCGCGAGGCGCTCCTGCCGGCCGCCGAGCTGTTCGCCGGCCATGCTCGACCGGATCTGCTCCAGTCTGGCCGACCCGGCCGAGTCGAGGCTCGCCTTCTGGATCTCCAGCATCCGGCCCTCGACGGAGTTGCCGGCCAGTTCGGCCCGGCCCATCGCGTCGGCGTAGCGGCGCTCGATCCGGTCCCGTACCTCGTTCAGCGACGGGGTGGTGCCGGGCGCGGTGAGCGCGGACATCGACTCCAGCGAGCGGGCCACGGTCTCCTGCATCTTGGCCTGCTCGAGCTGGCTGAGCAGCTTGGTGCGCTCGGCGAGCCTCTGCTGGAGGATCATCGAGTTGTTCTCGACCGCCTTGCGGGCCTGCGCGGCCGCGCCGAGCGCCTGGTCGTGCAGGGTCTTGAGGTCCTCCATCGCCTGCTCGGCGGAGACCAGCTGGCTGGCGAGCAGCTGCGCGGACTGCTCGTAGCGCCCCGCCTCGGCCTCCTCGCCGCGGCCCCGGGCCTGGTCGGCCAGGACCAGGGCCTGCCGGGCGTTGCCCTGGAGCTGCTCGACCTCGGTCATCTGCCGGGACAGCTTCATCTCCAGCTGGCGCTGGTTGCCGATCACCGCGGCCGCCTGCTGGACCAGCGCCTGGTGCTGACGCTGGGCCTCCTCGATGGCCTGCTGGATCTGCACCTTCGGGTCGGCGTGCTCGTCGATCTTCGCGCCGAAGAGCGCCATCAGGTATTTCCAGCCCTTGACGAACGGGTTCGCCATCTCCGCCTTGTCCCCTCAGTAGCGTCGCGTCGCCTCGACCGGGGTCGACCGGCGAGCCGCGCGGTGTGCCTCCATCGTCCCAGTCGGACGCCAACCCGGCACCCGTACGACCCTGATCAACAGTACGACGCGGTCGCCACCGGCGGCCACGACGCGGCGGGTGGGATCAGGCGGCGCAGACCACGTCCCGGTCCGCGGGGCGGACCCGGGTGCTGCGCAGCGTCGCCTTGAGCGGCGAGTCCTGGCGGACCTGGACGGCCACCGAGCCGTCGGAGGTGACCTGGCGGACCCCCCGGTTGGTCGCCTTGCGCACGGCCGCCGGCGCGACCGAGGTCGACTCGACCGGCTCGTCGGCCATCGGGACCAGCACCCCGGGCATCTGCTCGGCCAGCGCAACCGTGTCGCTGACCTCACGGAGCAGCTCGGAGAGGCGGGCGCCGAGCGCGTCGCAGATCGCGGCCAGCAGCTCGCTGGAGGGTTCCTTCTGGCCGCGCTCGATCTCGGAGAGGTAACCCAGGCTCACGTTGGCGGCGGACGAGACCTCGCGGAGGGTGCGGTGCTGCCCCTGCCGGCGCGCCCGCAGTGCGTCACCGATCACGCGGCGTAGCAGGACCATCGCACCTCCCCCTGTACGGGACCACCATCTCCGGCCGCGCGTGCCGCGCCGGGCGCGGTGGTGCCGCCCGGCGCCGACGTCGCCCGCCGGAGCCTTCCCGCAACCGTACCCGTTGGTCGCCCCGACGACATCCCCCCCCGCCTCTCCAATCCTGCGGAACCGACCGCGCGGGCCGGCCGACGGCCCCGGGCCGGTATTCCCGGGATCGGGCGGGTCGACGACCGGCTCACCGCTGGCCGGCCCCCGCCCGGTCGGCGTCGCCCGCGGATTCCGCCTCGTCGGCCTCGACGGCGGCGTGGATCTGCTCGGCGAGCAGGCGCAGCGCCTCGATCACCGCGGCCGCGCGGATGTGGTCCCGGCCACCGTCGAGGTGCAGCTCGCGTACCTCGGTGCCGTCGGGCCCGGACGCGGCGACGTAGACCAGGCCGACCGGCTTGCCGTCCTGGGGTTCCGGCCCGGCCACGCCGGTGGTCGCCAGCCCCCAGTCGGCGCCGCAACGCCGCCGCCCGCTCTCGGCGAGGGCGGCGGCCACGTCCGGGTCGACCGGTCCGCGCTGGGCCACCAGGTCCTCCGGTACGCCGGCCAGCTCCGACTTCAGCTCGGTGGCGTAGACCACCAGGCCGCCCCGGAAGATCCCGCTCACCCCGGCGATCTCCACGATCGCGGCGGAGAGCAGCCCGCCGGTCAGCGACTCGACGGTGGCCAGTGTCTCCTTGCGCTCGTGCAGGCTGTGCACCACCGAGGCCGCCGGACTGCCGGCGGGCCGCTCGTGCTTCGCATCCGTCCCCATGCCGGCCCCTTCTTCCCCCACCGCCGCGACCTACTCATCCTGCGGACGGATTCGCCGATCATGAGGTTATCGCCGGCGACGCGCCGCGCCGGCCGGGCTCAGCGGGTGGGCCGGCGCAGCCGGAGCGCCTGGGCGACGTAGTCGAAGCCGGTGACCACGGTGACCACCACGGCCGCGCCCATGATCCAGGGACCCACCGGGGCCAGCGCGTCGGGCATTGGCCAGAGGTACCAGGTGATCGCCAGGATCTGGAGCGCGGTCTTGATCTTGCCGCCGCGGCTGGCCGCGATCACGCCGTGCCGGATCACCCAGAAGCGCAGCGCGGTGATGCCCAGCTCGCGCGCGAGGATCACCACGGTCACCCACCAGGGCAGCCGGTCGTACCAGGAGAGCAGCACCAGGGCGGCGCCGGTGAGGGCCTTGTCGGCGATCGGGTCGGCCACCTTGCCGAGCGAGGTGACCAGCCCGAACCGGCGGGCGATCCAGCCGTCCACCAGGTCGGTCGCCGAGGCGACCACGAAGATCAGGCAGGCCGCCATCCGCCAGCCGGCGTGGCTCATCGCGGAGGCGACCACGGTGACCGCGAAGACCGGGACCAGCACCAGCCGCACCGCGGTCAGCACGTTGGCCGCGTTGAGCAGGGGCACCGGGGCCGCCACCGTCGACTCCGCTCCGGTCATGTCCGGCACCGCCCCACGTGGCTTCCCCGTTCTGTCCGGGCCCGCCGTCACCGTGCCGCGCCGGGCGCCGCCGAGATCATCTCATCCGGTACGGCGACCAGGTCGACACCCTCGGTCGCGGTGACCGTGGCCCGGACCAGGTCGCCGGGGCGCAGCGCGGTCAGGTCCACCCCGCCGCCCCGGGGGCCGACCAGGGTGGTCGAGCCGTCGACCTCGGGCGCCTGGTGGGCGGCCCGCCCCTCGACCACTCCGTCGGCGACCGAGTCGACCAGCACCTCCACGGTCGAGCCGAGCCGCTCCTCGGCCCGCTGCGAGCAGAGCTCGTCGGCGAGCGCCGCGAGCCTGTCGTAGCGCCGCTTGATCGTCGCGGCGGAGACCTTGCCGGGCAGCCCGGCGGCCTCGGTGCCGTCCTCGTCGCTGTAGTCGAACACGCCGATCGCGTCGAGGCGCGCCTCGGTGAGGAACCGGACCAGCTCGGCCACGTCCTGCCGGGTCTCGCCGGGGAAGCCGACGATGAAGTTGCTCCGCGCGCCCGCCTCCGGGGCCAGCGCGCGGGCGGAGGCGAGCAGCTCCAGGAACCGGTCGGTGGAGCCGAACCGGCGCATCCGGCGCAGCACCGGCTCGCTGGAGTGCTGGAACGACAGGTCGAAGTACGCGGCCACGCCCGGCGTGGTGGCGATCACCTCGACCAGGCCGGGCCGGGTCTCGGCGGGCTGGAGGTAGCTGGCCCGCACCCGCACGATGCCGTCGATCGCGGCGAGCTGCGGCAGCAGCTTCTCCAGCGCCCGGGGGTCGCCCAGGTCCTTGCCGTAGGAGGTGGAGTTCTCGCTGACCAGCACCAGCTCACGCACGCCGGTCTTGGCCAGCCACTCCGCCTCGGCGAGCAACTCGTCCGGGGTACGCGAGACGAACGCCCCACGGAACGCCGGAATGGCACAGAACGCGCAGCGCCGGTCACAGCCGCTGGCGAGCTTGAGCGAGGCCACCGGCCCGGTGTCGAGCCGATGCCGCAGCACCTGCCGCAGGTGCGCCGGGGTGTGCTCGTCGGCCTCGGCGGCGACCCGGGTCGGGGTGCCGTGGCCGGGCAGCGACACTGCCGCTTCCCGGCGCTTCACGGGGGTGAGCGGCAGCAGCTCGCGCCGGTCGCGCGGGGTGTGCGCGCCGAGCGCCTCGCCCGCCACCACGGCGTCCAGCCGGGCCGCGATGTCCGGGTAGTCGTCGAAGCTGAGCACCGCCTGCGCCTCGGGGAGGCTGTCGGCCAGCTCGCGGCCGTACCGCTCGGCCATGCAACCGGCGGCGACCACCTTGGCGCCGGTGTCGGCGGCGGCCAGCAGCGTCTGGATCGAGTCCTGCTTGGCCTTCTCCACGAAACCGCACGTGTTCACGACCACCACGTCGGCGCCCTCGCCGTCGGTGGTCACCTGCCAGCCGTCGGCGTGCAGCCGGGCGGCCAACTCCTCCGAGTCGACCTCGTTACGGGCGCAACCCAGGGTCAGCAGGGCGACACGACGGCCGTCGGGGGTGGAGGGGGAGGTGGCAGACACCATCCGAGGGTACCGGGCCGCGGCGGGAACCCCACGACGGCGGGCCGCCGGCATCGGCCGGCTCACACCGAGCCGCAAGTCAGCGGGCCGCCGCGCCGACCCGGGCCAGGCGGTCGAGCAGGAAGACCTCGGTGCCGGCCAGGCCGGTGGAGCAGAAGACCGAGATCTCGTCCGCGCCGGTCCTTCCCGGGACCGCCCCGGCCAGCACCGCACCCAGGTCGCGCAGCCGGTCCGCGTACGGCTCGACGGCGGCGAGCATCGGCGGGGCGTACGCGGCCGCCTGCGCGGGCGAGTCGGTGACCAGCAGGTGGGCGGCGTCCAGCAGGTCGGTCCCGAACTCGTGCCGGTGGACCTGCTTGAAGCCGACGGTGTTGACGTGGGTGCCCGGGGCGAGGTCGGCGGCGGCCAGCACCGGGGTGGTGCTGGTGGTGGCGAGCACCACCAGGTCCCGGTCGCGCACCGCCGCGGCGGCCGAGTCGACCGCGCGGGCCGGCACGCCCAGCTCGGCCCGGACCCGGGCGGCGAACGCCTCCCGGCGGGCCGCCGAGCGGCTGTGCACGGTCACCTCGCGCAGGGGGCGCACCGCGGCGGCGGCCCAGACCTGGGTCCACGCCTGGCGCCCGGAGCCCACCACGCCGAGGGTGGCCGCGTCGGGGCGGGCCAGCGCGTCCACGGCCACCCCGCCCAGCCCCCCGGTGCGCCGCGAGCCCAGCTCCTCGCCGACCGCGATGGCGCGCACCGCCCCGGTGCCCGCGTCGTGCAGCACCACCAGCTGCCCGCTCTCCGGGTGCCCGAACGTGTCGTACGAGCGGAAGCCGTACCACTCGCCGGTGAGGTGCCCGGCCGTGAGCACCATCCGGCCGCCGCCGAGCGGGGCGGACGCCCGGGGCGGGGCGATCAGCCGCCCCTCGTACGCGGCCAGCAGCGCGTCCCGCATGGCGGCGACGGTGAGCGGGGCGTCCACGGCGGCGGCGACGTCCTCGTCGGAGAAGACCACGGTCATGCCGACCATGGTGCAACCTGAAGTTCGCGTGAACTCCAGTGAGGGTGGGGTTCGTCACCGTGCCGGCCCGCCGGCCCCGGCGGTGCTAGCGTCGGCCTCGGCGGCCCCGTGCCGCCCCGGACGAGTGGTGGGCGTACCCGGTCAGGCCAAGACGCCCCGCGTGACCGCCCGTCCCGGCCCCGGTGGCCGGGCCCGTCCCGTCAGAGGTGACCCATGGCCTGGCTCGTGCTGGTGCTCTCCGGACTGCTGGAGACCGCCTGGGCGATCTCCCTGGACCGCAGCGCCGGCTTCACCCGCCCGCTCCCCTCCCTGGTCTTCGTCGTCACGCTGGTGGCCAGCATGGCCGGCCTGGCGTACGGGCTGCGCGACATCCCGGTCGGCACCGGCTACGCGGTGTGGGTCGGCATCGGCGCGGTCGGCACCGCCGTGGTCGGCATGGTGGCGCTGGGCGAGTCGGCCAGCCTGCCCCGGATCGCCTGCCTCCTGCTCGTGGTCGCCGGCGTGGTCGGCCTCAAGCTCTTCCACTGACCGCCTCCGGCCTGCGCGGACGTCCGGTTTGGACGCCGGGCCGGGGCGGGTAGTTCTCCCTCGCCCCACCCGAGGAGACCCACTCACGGAGGACACCATGGCCGACATCCACGCCACCGCCCGCCCGCGCAGCAGCGCCGCGCGCGTCTGCACCATTCTCGCGTTCGTCTTCGCGGTCATCGCGATCTTCTTCCTGCCGCCGCTGTTCGGCCTGGTCGGCCTGGTGCTCGGCATCGTCGGCGCGGTGCTCGGCGACAAGCCGCTCGGCTGGTACGCCGCCGCCGCCAGCGTGGTCGGCGCCGTCATCGGCATGATCATCGGCTACGCCATCTACAACTCCTGACCCCGGTACGCGTCAGGGCCCGCCGCGAGCACCGGCGGGCCCTGACGTCTGTCCGGGTCGGGTCAGTCCTCGCCGCCGCGCAGGCCGGCCAGGACCTCCTCCAGCTCGTCCGGCTTGACCAGCACGTCGCGGGCCTTGGACCCCTCGGACGGGCCGACCACGCCCCGGGTCTCCATGAGGTCCATCAGGCGGCCCGCCTTGGCGAAGCCGACCCGCAGCTTGCGCTGGAGCATCGAGGTCGAGCCGAACTGCGAGGTGACCACCAGCTCCACCGCCTGCACGAGCAGGTCCAGGTCGTCGCCGATGTCCTCGTCGATCTTCTTCTTGCTGTCCTGCGCGGGGGCGAGCACGTCCGGACGGAAGTCCGGCTCGCGCTGGTCCTTGCAGAACTTCACCACGTCGTGGATCTCGCGCTCGGTCACCCAGGCGCCCTGGATCCGGATCGGCTTCGACGCGCCCATCGGCAGGAACAGCCCGTCGCCGCGGCCGAGCAGCTTCTCCGCGCCGGGCTGGTCGAGGATGACCCGGGAGTCGGCCAGCGAGGAGGTGGCGAAGGCGAGCCGGGACGGCACGTTCGCCTTGATCAGGCCGGTGACCACGTCCACCGAGGGACGCTGGGTGGCCAGCACCAGGTGGATGCCGGCGGCCCGGGCCAGCTGGGTGATCCGGACGACCGAGTCCTCCACGTCGCGCGGCGCGACCATCATGAGGTCGGCCAGCTCGTCCACGATCACCAACAGGTACGGGTACGGCCGGATCTCCCGCTCGCTGCCCGGCGGGGCCTTGATCTCGCCGTTGCGCACCTTGCGGTTGTAGTCGTCGATGTGCCGGACCCCGTTGGCGGCGAGGTCGTCGTAGCGCATGTCCATCTCGCGGACGACCCACTCCAGCGAGTCGGCCGCCTTCTTCGGGTTGGTCACGATCGGGGTGACCAGGTGCGGGATGCCCTCGTAGCCGGTCATCTCGACCCGCTTCGGGTCGATGAGCAGCAGCCGCACCTCGTCCGGGGTGGCCCGGGTGAGGACCGACACCAGCAGGGAGTTCAGGCAGGACGACTTGCCCGCGCCGGTCGCGCCGGCGATCAGGATGTGCGGCATCTTGGCCAGGTTGGCCACCACGTAGCCGCCCTCGATGTCCTTGCCGAGCGCCACCACCATCGGGTGGTGGTCGCTGGTGGCGGCCCGCGAGCGCAGCACGTCGCCGAGCGCCACGTTCTCCGGGTCGGTGTTCGGGATCTCCACCCCGACCGCGCTCTTGCCCGGGATCGGGCTGAGGATCCGCACGTCCGGCGACTTCACGGCGTACGCGATGTTGCGGGAGAGCTGGGTGATCCGCTCGACCTTGACGCCCGGCCCCAGCTCGACCTCGTAGCGGGTGACCGTCGGGCCGCGGGTGAAGCCGGTGACCGCGGCGTCCACGTCGAACTGCTCGAAGACGCCGGTCAGCGCGGCGATCACCTCGTCGTTTGCCTTGCTCCGGGTCTTCGGCGCCGCCCCGCTGCCCAGCATGTTGGCCGGCGGCAGGGTGTAGTCGCCGGCCAGCCCGGTGAGCGCGAGCTGCTCGGCGCGGGTGGGCAGCGGCGAGTGCTCCGGCGGCTCGACCGGCTTGCGGCTCGCCGGCACCTTCTTGCGCGGCAGCACCAGGGTGTCCTGGAGGTCGACGCCGTCGAGGTCGTCGTCGGCGTCCAGCGGGTCCACCGGCGGCGGGAGGCGCTTGGCCGCCCGCTTGCGGGCCGGCTTCGCCGCCGCCTCGGCCTCGGTCTCCTCGGCGTCGGGCGGCGGGACCGGGGCGGCGCGCAGCCCGAGCCGCTCCGGGATCTTGTTGATCGGGGTCGCGGTGACCACCAGCAGCCCGAAGACCAGCAGCAGGAGCAGCAGCGGCATGGCCACCCAGGCGGTGACCGCGGACTTGAGCAGGTCGCCCACGCCGGCGCCGAGCAGGCCGCCCGCGTAGTCGCGCTGGACCTCGTCGACCGGGTCCTGTCCGATGTGCAGCATGGCCGCCGTGGCGAGCAGCATGGAGCCCCAGCCGACCAGGCCACGCCCGCGGTGCGCCGGATCGGCCGGGGTCCGCATCAGCCGCCAGGCGCCCACCATCAGCAGCACCGGCAGCACGATGGAGATCGCCCCGAAGAAGAGGCGCACGGTGTCCGCGAGGTGCCGGCCCACCGGCCCGGCGCCGCCGGACCAGATGCCCGCCGCGCTGAGGATGGCCAGGCCGAACAGGAGCAGCCCGGCGCCATCGCGGCGGTGCTCCGGGTCCAGCTCGCGGGTGGTGGCGGCCTGCCGGCCGGCGGCCCGGAACGCCCAGCCCACGCCGTGCGCCAGCGCCATCCACAGGGCACCCAGCGCGCGGCCGACGAAGGCCGCCGGGCTCGGCCCGGGCGCGGGGCGCCGCCGGGCGGTCGCCCTGGTGGCCTTCTTGGCCGGCTGGCGGGCCCGGCAGATCGCCGCTTTTCCGGGTCGTGTCCGCGCGTCGCGGCACGAATCCACCGCCGTTTGTGTTATTCGCCTCAGAAGGGATGCCCACATGGCGTCGCCGGAGATCGAGGACGGTCCGGACGGCCCCCTGGCCGGACACCCGCAGGCGCTGCGACCGCTGACCGGCGAGCTGATCGCCGCCGTGCTGGCCAACCGGGGGTGCGCGGTGGCCCAGGACGCCGACGGCGACCTGGTGGGGCGCTGGGACCAGAGCCTGATCTGGTTCTTCCGGCGGGGCGGCGCCGGTGAGCTGCTCCAGGTGCGCACCGTCACGGCACACCGGTTCGGCATCGAGCGCGTGCCCGACCTGCACGCCTTCTGCAACGCCTGGAACCACGACCGGCTCTGGCCGAAGGCGTTCGTGCACGTCGCCGACGACGGGCTGGCCCAGGTCTGCGGCGAGGTGACCACCGACCTGGAACGCGGCGTCACCCCGCACCAGCTCGACCAGCTCATCGACTGCGGCGTCACCACCGGCTGCCAGCTCGCCGCCGCCGTGGCGGACCTGCCCGGCGGGACGGTCCGGTGACCACCTCCCGGGACCGGGGCCTGGCCGACGCGCTCGCCGACGCCCGGGACCTGCCCGACGGCGAGGCCCGCTGCGCCGAGCTGGAACGCATCGCCGCCCGGGCCGACGCCACCGGCGACCCGCGTACCGGGCTGGCGGCGCGGTTCGCGCTGGTCGAGGCATACCTGCACCTCGGCGACCGGTGGCGGACGGTGGAGCCGGTACGCCGCTGCGTGGCCACGGTGGACCGGCAACCGGGGCTGCTCGACGGCCCCGACGCGGCCGAACGGCTGCGCCGGCACCAGCGGCAGGCCGTGGAGGCGCTCTTCGGCACCCCCCGGGTGGCCCTGGACCAGGCCCGCTCCCTGTTGGACGATCTCGCCGACCGGCTGGGCCCGGACGCCGAGCCGGTGGCCGAGCTGCGCTGCCGGCTCGCCGACCACCTGGGCGACGAGCCGGCCGCCCG